>NZ_JBEGDB010000024.1:0-54079 GCF_043638955.1 Bradyrhizobium sp. 31Argb
GGTCACTTTGGCGTAGAGCTCACCAGGCCGCCGCCCAGCGCGCGCACTTCAAAACAAAAAGACAACTGTAATGCTAGTTTGCGATGATCCGTCCCGCTTCACCCTGAGAAACGACCATGGCGCTGCAACTGCGACCGAACTGCGAGTATTGCGACAAGGATCTGCCGCCGAACGCGACGGAGGCGATGATCTGCTCCTATGAATGCACCTTCTGTGCCGATTGCGTGGAGCACAAACTGTTCAACGTCTGCCCGAACTGCGGCGGCGGCTTCGCGCCGCGGCCGATAAGACCGTCGCAGGAATGGCGCGTCGGCGTGTGCGTGGTCAAGCAAACGCCGTCGGAGAAGCGGATGCATTTGAAGTACAGTCTCGAGGATGTCGCGGCGCATTCGGCGAAGCTACGCGGCATTCCGCCGGAGGAACGCTGACTGTCCTGTTGCCGTGAGCTGCGTAGGGTGGGCAAAGCGCAGCGTGCCCACCATCACGAGCGGAGTGCTTGAAGGTCGGCACGCTTCGCTTTGCCCACCCTACATGCTCCTCCGTCACTCCGCCGCGACGATCGTGCCTTCGACCTCGCCGAAGCCGATGCGGTAGCCGTCGCCCTGGCACCAGCCGCGCATGACGAGCGAATCGCCGTCTTCGAGGAAGGAGCGCTTGATGCCGCCGGCGAGTTCGACCGGCTCGGTGCCGTTCCAGCTTATTTCCAAGAGGCTGCCGCGCTGGTCTTTCTCTGGCCCCGAGATCGTGCCCGAGCCTAAGAGATCGCCGACATTCATGGCGCAGCCGGAGGACGCGTGGTGCACCAATTGCTGCACCGAGGACCAGTACATGTGTTTGAAATTGGTGCGGCAGATCCGCGCCGGCTCGTTCATCGCGCCTGCGCGCAAGGCGACGTCGAGCGTCAGGTCATAATTGTTCGGCTGGGTCTGGCGCAGATAGGGCAGCGGCACCAGCTCCTGTGTCGGCCCCTGCAGGCGGAATGGCTCCAGCGCCTCGCGCGTCACGACCCATGGGCTGATCGAGGTCGCGAAGGCCTTGGCCTGGAATGGACCGAGCGGGACATACTCCCATTGCTGGATGTCGCGCGCGCTCCAGTCGTTCAGGATCACGAAGCCGAAGATCATCTCCTCGGCCTGTTGCTCGCTCAGCATCTCGCCCATCGCTGACGGCTGGCCGACCACGACGCCCATCTCGAGCTCGAAATCGAGCCGCTTGCACGGACCGAAGCTCGGCGCCTCCACGTTTGGCGGCTTCAACTGGCCGCGCGGCCGGCGCACTTTCGTACCGCTCACGACGACGGTCGAAGCGCGGCCGTTATAGCCGATCGGCATGTGCAGCCAGTTCGGCTGCAGCGCATTGTCCTTGCCGCGGAACATGACGCCGACATTGGTGGCGTGCTCCTTCGACGAATAGAAATCGGTGTAGCCGGCGACCGTGATCGGCAGATGCAGCTTCACGTCGGCCATCGGCACCAGCGCACGTTGGCGCAGATGTTCATTGTCGCGCAGCTCGGGATGGTCGTGGCGCAGCAGTTCGCTGATCCGTGCGCGGGTGCGCGACCAGACCTTTGGACCAAGAGCCATGAACGGATTGAGCGAGGACGCGGCGAACACTGCGGGTTCGACGACATCGATGCGGCAGTCCTGCGCGAGCTGCCAGAGATCGAGCACGTAGTCGCCGATCGCAACGCCGATGCGCGGAGCAAGGCCGTCCTTGGCCGAGAACACGCCGTAGGGAAGATTCTGGATCGGGAAATCGGACGCAGGATCGACGTCGATGAAGGAGCGGAGCTTTGGGTCGTTGGGGTGGGACATGGTTTCCTGCCGAATGTTTCGACGCGCTATCCTTCGTCATTCCGGGATGCGCCGCAAGGCGCAGGCCCGGAATCCATTTCACCACGGGAGCCGGCGGAAAAATGGATTCCGGGGTCGCGCTTCGCGCGCCCCGGAATGACGGAGCGAGCTTATACTACGGCCTGCCCGGATCGAACCGCTTCTCCAGTCCCTTCCAGCAATCGGCATAGTCGTCCTGCAGCGTCGCGGACTTCGCCGCGAATTCGGTGACGCGCTGCGGGAAGCGGGTCTCGAACATGAAGGCCATGGTGCCCGTGAGCTTCACCGGTTTCAACTCGCTGTTGCTGGCGTGATCGAACGCCTCGCGGTCGGGACCGTGCGGCAGCATGCAGTTGTGCAGCGAGATGCCGCCGGGGACGAAGCCCTGCGGCTTGGCGTCGTAGACGCCGTAGATCAGGCCCATGAACTCCGACATGATGTTCATGTGGTACCACGGCGGCCGGAACGTGTTGTCCGCCACCATCCAGCGCTCCGGGAAGATGACGAAATCGATATTCGCGGTGCCCGCCGTCTCCGATGGCGAAGTCAGGACCGTGAAGATCGAGGGGTCGGGATGATCGAACGCGATAGCGCCGACCGGCGAGAAGGTGCGCAGATCGTATTTGTATGGCGCGTAATTGCCGTGCCATGCGACCACGTCGATCGGCGAATGCGGCAGCGTGGTCTTCCAGAGCACGCCGCCCCATTTCACATAGAGCTCGGTCGGCGTGTCCTTGTCCTCGTAGCTGGCGACCGGCGTCAGAAAGTCGCGCGAATTGGCCAGGCAATTGGCGCCGATCGGGCCGCGCTCCGGCAGCGTGAAGGCGCCGCCGTAATTCTCGCAGAGATAGCCGCGCGCGGGGCCGTTCGGGATCTCGGCGCGGAATTTCACGCCGCGCGGGATCACCACGATCTCGCCAGGCTCGGCATCGATGCGGCCGAACTCGGTGACGAGGCGCAGATTGCCCTGCTGCAGCACGAACATCATCTCGCCGTCGGCATTGTAGAAATGCTGGTCGACCATCGATTTGGTAATCAGATAGACATGCGCGGCCATGCCGGCCTGCGTGTTCGCATCGCCAGCCGTGGTCATGGTCTGCACGCCCTGCAGAAAAGTCTGTTCCTGCGTCGGGATCGGAGCCGGATCCCAGCGGAGCTGCGCGATCGGCATTTCGTATTCGTGGCAGGGTGCGGTGCGCCACAGCCCGGCATCGACCTTGCTGAAGCGGCCGAAATGCTTCACCGATGGGCGGATCCGATAGAGCCAGGAGCGCTCATTGGCGCCGCGCGGCGCGGTGAAGGGCGAGCCGGAGAGCTGCTCGGCATAGAGCCCGTAGGCGCAGCGCTGCGGCGAGTTGCGCCCGACCGGCAGCGCGCCGGGCAGGGCCTCGGTCTCAAAGCTGTTGCCGAAACCGGACATGTAGCCCGGCGTGATTTGCGCGGAGCTCTTGCCGATCGCATCAGGCGAGGTGTTGATGTTCATGGTCATCCTCCTCCTTGCAGGGCGGCCCACATTTCGCGGTCGCGCTTGTCGGTCCAGATCACGGGATCGTCGATCCCGGACGCCTCGTCATAGGCGCGCGAGACGTTGAACGGCAGGCAATGCTCGTAGATCGCGAAGGTCGAGAATTTCGGATCCATCACGTCGCGCGTCGCCGCCATCGTCTCCTTCAGCGTGCGCCCTTTTGCCACCGCTGCTTCAGCAGCGCCGTAGAGCGTCGTGACGAAATCACGTGTCATCGCGATCGCCTCGCGACCGGTGGCAAGGCCTTTCAACGCATCGCCGCGGCCCGGCGCGATCGCCTTCGGGTTGAAGGCGCGGATCTCGTTCAGCGTCATCGGCCATTCGCGCAAATGCGCATCGCCGCAATAGCAAGCCGAGTGATATTCGATGAGATCGCCTGAGAACATCACCTCGGCATCGGGCACCCAGGCCACGATATCGCCCGACGTATGTCCTGCGCCGAGCTGCATCAGCCGCACCTCGCGCTTGCCGAGATAGATCGACATCTCGCCTTCGAAGGTCAGCGTCGGCCAGGTCAGGCCGGGAATGCTCTGCGCGTCCTGGAACAGACGCGGAAAGCGGCCATACTCCGAATCCCAATCCTGCTGGCCGCGTTCCTCGATCAGGCGGTAGGTCTCCTGCGAAGCGACGATGCCTTGCGCCTTGTAGGCGGAAGCCCCCAGCACGCGCACCGCGTGACAATGCGACAGCACGACATATTTGATCGGCTTGTCGGTCACGGTGCGTACGCGCTCGATCACCTTGTTCGCCATCGCCGGCGTCGCCTGCGCGTCGAACACGAGGCAGCCGTCGTCGCCGACGATCACGGCGGTGTTGGGATCGCCCTCGGCGGTGAAGGCATAGAGATCGGTGCCGATCTCGGAGAAGGTGATCTTCTTCTCCGCGAGATCCGTGGTGGACGCAAAGCCTTTGGCCATCTCGTATCCTCGTTATTGTTGCTGCTGTTGTTGCTGCTGGCTCGCCTCCAGCATCCGCCGCTTGGCGAGCGCGATCGCCTCGTGCAGCACGTCGATGTCGCCGATATGGTTGGCGAGCACGAGCACCAGCGCGGCGTCGAGATCGGCGCTCTGCGCATCCGTCAGGCCGCGATGCGCCTCGACGATGGCGCGGAAGGCATCGTCCGGCTTTGCGAAGTTCGAACTGGTCGACAGCGCCATCACAGCACCTCAGTTCATTCCCGACGCCCGCGCCAGCGCCGCCTCTAACAGCGGCCGCGTCGGGCGACGGAAGCGCGCGGCAACATAGCCGTCGGGCCGTAGCAGATAGGCGGAGCCGGGTTCGGCATCGTAACGTTTGCTGACGAGCCCCGCGGCATCGGCGAAACCATCGTCGCCACCGATGCGGATGGCCTTGATGCCATCCGGCACATCCACCGCGGCGCCATTACCAAACTCCAGCAGCGCGAACCGCGTTCCTGCGCCGATAAACGCCTCGGTCAGGAACTGCGGATTGCTGTCACGTCCGGCGATCGGCGCATCCAGCAGTGAAGCGCCCGGCGGCGGCCCGCCGCGCCATACGTCACAGTCCCGCGTAGAGAGCGGCGTGTCGTAAACCGACGGCACCGACAATCGCCCACCATTGACCATGCGCTTGCCGAACTCGGTCTCCTTCGCCAGCGCCAGCACCGCCTGGCGCAGCCGCGCCTCCTGCCGCGAGCTTGGCGCCATGAAATCGGTGGAGCGGGTGGATTCGCGGATGTTCTCGTCCGCCGCAGCACTGCGCTCGATGTGATAGCTCTCGAGCAGCGATTCCGGCGAAATCCCGCGCAGCACGCGGTCGAGTTTCCACGACAGATTCTCGGCGTCCTCTAATCCGGAATTGGCGCCGCGCGCGCCAAAGGGCGAGACCTGGTGCGCGGCGTCGCCGGCAAAGATCACGCGGCCATGGATGAACTTGTCCATCCGCCGGCACCGGAATTTATAGAGCGAGATCCATTCGAACTCGAATTTGTCGTGGCCGAGCATGCGCGCGATCCGCGGCCGCACATTTTCCGGCTTCTTTTCGTGCACCGGGTCTGCATCCGGATGGAGTTGCAGATCGATCCGCCAGACATCGTCCGGCTGCTTGTGCAACAGCGCCGAGCGTCCGGCATGGAACGGCGGATCGAACCAGAACCAGCGCTCGGTCGGGAACGCCGCAGTCATCTTGACGTCGGCGATCAGGAACTGATCCTCGAACACCTGGCCGGCAAATTCCGCGCCGACCAATTTGCGCAGCGACGAGCGCGCACCGTCACAGGCGATCACGAAAGCCGCGCGAATAGTGTATGAGCCTTCCGGCGTCTCGATGGTCAGCGCGATGCCATCGTTGCGGCTCTCCAGCGCGATCACCTTGTTGCGCCAGCGCAGGTCGATCGCAGGCAACTCGCCCACGCGGTCGACCAGATAGGCCTCGGCGTAGAATTGCTGCAGGTTGATGAAGGCCGGCCGCTTGTGGCCGGCCTCCGGCAACAGGTTGAACTGATAGAGCTGCGAGGCGCCGTGGAAGATCTTGCCGACACTCCACACCACGCCCTTCTCGACCATGCGGTCGCCGACGCCAAGCCGGTCCCAGAATTCCAGCGAGCGCTTCGAGAAGCAGATCGCGCGCGAGCCTTCGCCGATCCGGTCGGCGTCGTCGAGCAGCACCACCGGTTGTCCGCGCTGGGCGAGATCGATTGCGAGCGACAGCCCGACGGGGCCCGCCCCGACCACCACGACCGGATATTCAGCCGTATCGGCTGCCACCCGATCCTGGTCGGGATGCCTGCGATAGCCGAACTGGGTGTTGGTCTTGGCCTGCGCCATCCGCTCAAACCCTTGTCAAACCCTTGCCGCTTCCTCGTGGCCCTGTTAAATTAGTCTCACTTGCAACGATCTTAAACCCCCTGACGGCACTGCCGTCAACTCCCCCTCGGAGGCATTTTGACGAAATCGGTTTCGAGCGACGGCATGGCGGCGGCGCGATCCGAATTGGAGTCGGTCTCGCCGCAAGAGGACGCGGCGGCCAAGAAAAGGCTCGACCTCTTCCACTTCATGCCGTTCCGCCTCAACCGATTGGCGGCGGAGGTGAGCTCGGCGCTTTCCGCCGAGTATCAGGCGCGCTACGGGCTCGACATCCCCTCATGGCGCGTGCTGGCAACGCTCGGCTTCCGCCGCGAAGCCTGCAGCGCACAATACATCGCCGATTGCACGCGGACGCATAAGTCCACCGTCAGCCGCGCCGTCACCACGCTGATGGAACGGCAGATCATCGAACGCGTCGAGAATGCCGACGACCGCCGCGAGTTCCGCCTGCAGCTCACGCGCAAGGGCAAGGCGCTGTACGAGGAACTGATCCCGCGACTGCTCCGAAGGGAGCAGGAGATTTTTTCATGCCTGTCCGCGCAGGAGCGGCGGCAACTCGGAAAACTGCTCGGCAAGATCGAGCACAGCCTTGAGCTGGTGCAGACCAGCGAAGAGGCGGACGCAAAAGAAGTGTATTAGCGATTTCTCTCACCGTCATTGCGAGGAGCGGAGCGACGAAGCAATCCATGCCTCCGTGCGCGTGGAGCGATGGATTGCTTCGCGGAGCCTGTCATCGGGCGCGCATTCGCGCGACCCGGTGGCTCGCAATGACGGCTGAATCAGCTACTGCCCTACTTCGCAAACGAGCGCGACGGCGCCAGATGCAGGGCAAAGGCGTCGACCTTGTCGCTCGCGCGCGGATAGATCTCGGCGACGATTGGATCATGCCCCGGGATAAAACGATCGGGATGCCCGGCGAGCCGCTCGACGGTTTCCCAGCCGATCGCCATGTCGCCGATGTTGTAGACGATCGGAAACGGACTGCGCTTCTGCAGATTGGCGTAGTAATGCGCGGCGTCGGATGCCAGCACCACAGGACCGCGCGCGGTCTCGACCCGCACCACCTGCAGGCCGTCGGAATGGCCGCCGACACGGTGCACGGTGATTCCAGGCGCGACCTCACCATCTCCAGAGTGGAACGTGACGCGCTCGCCATACACGTGGCGAACCATCAGCGTCACATGCTCGATCGAGAACGGGTGCCGCAGCATGCCGTTGCACATGCACCGTCCGGTCGCGTAGCTCATCTCGCGTTCCTGCAAATGGAAGCGCGCGTTCGGGAAGCGATCGAGATTGCCGGCGTGGTCGTAATGCAGGTGGGTGACGATCACGTCCCGGATTGATGCCACTGACACGCCAAAGCGATCCAGCGCATCGACCGGATTGAGAGTCAGCTTGCGGGCGCGCAGCTTGGCCTCCTCGGCGTTGAAGCCGGTATCGACCAGGATGTCGCGGCCCGCTCCCCGAACGAGCCAGACGAAGTAGTCGAGGTCCTGCGCCGCGGTCTCATGCGGATCGGGCGCAAGAAAGTTCATGTTCGGGGTGCGCGGCGACATCGTCGCATAGCGCAGTGCATAGATCTCGTAGGCATTTCCCATTGGCTTCGCTTTTCTTGTTAGGTGGCCGCTTGTGCGGCAAGCAAGCCATTGTCATCGGCAAAGGTCAAACCTTGCAAGCCTGCTGCGGCTGCATGACAGGATCGTGCGAGCCAATGTGAGTGTCATAGTGAGAGGGTGTCACAGTGGAAGGGTGTCACGGCGTCGTCGACGGAACCAGCTCTGCCGCCGGAACAGCCGCGCTTCATTTCCCTGCCGGAAGCCGCCGCTTCGCGCTTGATTGTCGCAATTAACGATGACGGCGCAAGTGGTTGACGGCCTATAGGCGCGGTTTGATAATGCCGGTTGCGTAGAGTAAGGTCGCCGCGGCGCAGACCGGGATCGGCGTCTTTTTGGCTGGACTGCCGCGACTATGAACATCCGCTTTGCTTTACTCCTCACATTGATTTTCGCCATCGCCTCGACCGCCCCCTCCTTCGCTGCGGGCGACCGTTTTGCCCTGGTGATCGGCAACGCCAAATATCCGGACGCGGATGCGCCGCTGAAGGAGCCGATCAATGATGCGCGCGATGTTGCCGACGAGCTCAAGCGCGACGGCTTCAGCGTGGACATCGGAGAAAATTTAACCGGCGAACAAATGCGGCATGCCTTCGATCGGCTCTACGCTAAGATCAAGCCCGGTTCGGTCGTCCTCTTGTTCTTCTCGGGCTATGGTATCCAGTCCAGTCGCCAGAGCTACATGATCCCGATCGACGCCCAGATCTGGAGCGAGGCCGACGTCCGCCGCGACGGTTTCAGCCTCGAGACGGTCCTCGGCGAGATCAACAGCCGCGGCGCCGGGGTCAAGATCGCTTTGATCGATGCTTCCAGGCGTAACCCGTTCGAGCGCCGATTCCGCAGCTTTTCAGCCGGCCTCGCGCCGGTGATCGCGCCGAACGGAACGCTGGTGATGTATTCGGCGGCGCTGTCGTCCGTGATCTCGGACAATGGCAGCGACCACAGCCTGTTCGTGCGGGAATTGCTCAAGGAAATCCGGACCCCCGACCTGATGGCGGAGGAGACGCTGAACCGCACCCGTGTCGGTGTCACCCGCGCCTCGCGCAGCGAGCAGGTGCCGTGGATTTCGTCTTCGCTGGCGGAAGATTTCTCTTTCATTCCGGGTTCAGCGGCGCGGCCGCAGAGCCCGCCGCCGCCTGAACCTCCGCCGCCACCGCCGGCTCAGACGGCGGTCGCCCCGCCGGCGCCACCTGCCCCACCGTCGCCGCCCCCCGCTCCTCCCACGCAGACCACCACCGCGGCGCCGCCGCCATCCGAGCAGTTGCCACTGCCGCCACCGACGACGCCGCGCCCGGTGGACATCGCCACGCCGCCAACGCCGACCCCGAAGCCGGCCGACACGTTGGCCGATGATCCGACCATCAAGACCCTGACGGCCCGGCTCAACGACAACCCGGATGATGCGGCCGCGCTTTACCGCCGCGGCCAGGTCTATGCCAGCAAGGGCGCCTACGACCTCGCGATCAAGGACTTCAACAATTCGCTTCGATTAAACCCCAAGGATGTCGAGGCCTACAACAACCGCTGCTGGGCCCGCACCGTCATCGGCGATCTGCAGGCTGCGCTGAAGGACTGCAACGAGGCGCTGCGGCTGCGCCCGAATTTCGTCGATGCTCTCGACAGCCGCGGCCTTTTGAATCTGAAGAGCGGGCAGACCAAGAACGCCATCTCCGATTTCGATGCGGCGCTGAAGCTGAACCCCAGATTGACATCCTCCCTCTACGGGCGCGGGCTTGCCAAGAAGCGTAACGGCTCGGTCGCAGAAGGGGATCTGGACATCACCAACGCCAAAGCAATGGACCCGAACATCGTCAAGGAATTCGCCGATTATGGCGTGCAGTGACGATAATTTGGATAGGTAGTTCCGTCCGGCCTCGAACCTCGGGTGGAGGTGCTAGACTAAGAATTTAAGATGGGCCGGGATCAAGCAACCGGCAGTGATTTGGCAAATTGATTTGAAACCGCGCGAACGGCGCAAGAGGGGCTGACAATGTTCGACATCACTGCGAAGAAGAATCTTGCTGCGATGCTTTCGGTTGCAACGATCAGCGCCACGCTTGCCCTTGGCATGGTGGCCGCCCGAGCCGGCGACAATGTCACCGAAGAGCAAATCCTCAGGGCGCTGACGCCGGAGAAGAAGCCGTTGACCCGCGGCCTGTCGATCGGACCGAAGGTCGAGCCGGCCGCAAACCCCGCCGAAGACAAGTTCGTCCAGACCATCCGCGGCCGCTCCACCCGCTCGCTGTCGTCGGCCGAGCGCGAGGAGATCGCGACCATCGTCCAAGACAAGCCCAAGATCGATCTGGAAATCAACTTCGACTACAACTCGGCCCAGATCAACGCCAGGTCGCTGGCGTCCGTGCAGGCCTTGGGCCGCGCTCTGACCAATGCCGACCTGAAGGGCTCGACCTTCGTCGTAGCCGGCCACACCGACGCCGCTGGCGGCGAGGCCTTCAACCAGGACCTGTCCGAGCGCCGCGCCGAAGCGATCAAGCGCTACCTCGTCGACAAATATGGCATCAACGGTTCCGACCTCGTCACCGTCGGCTACGGCAAGAGCAAGCTGAAGGATCCGAGCCAGCCGCTGGCGGAAGCGAACCGCCGCGTGCAGGTCGTGAACATGGAAAACAAGGCAACCGCGTCCAAGTAGCCCGTTCAGGTAAACGGCGTAGCGCCACGTGGTATTTTAAGGGTAAGATGCGTCTCGCACCCCTGCGGGACGCATTTGTTTTAGCAATAGACTTCAAACAATTCGAAGCGTTCTGCTTCAGCTAAACTTCAGGTCTGGATCGATCCGGCGATGAAATTCTCCGAATACCTAAAGCCTGTGCTCGGAACAGTTTTTGTCGTCGCACTTGGCGCCGGCTACTACTGGTTCGAGCATCGCCCGCG
Source organism: Bradyrhizobium sp. 31Argb (assembly GCF_043638955.1). Classification (NCBI taxonomy): domain Bacteria; kingdom Pseudomonadati; phylum Pseudomonadota; class Alphaproteobacteria; order Hyphomicrobiales; family Nitrobacteraceae; genus Bradyrhizobium; species Bradyrhizobium sp. 31Argb. The sequence continues at coordinate 10,688 of NZ_JBEGDB010000024.1, forward strand.
TCCGGAGGAGAAGGAGACGCCAGGCCAGGCGCTCGTCGTCGTCACCAAATCCACCAATGCCTGCTTCTCCGACATGGTCCGCGTCACCGGCTATATCGTGCCGCGTCGCGAAGCGCAGGTCGGCGTCGATCAGGAGGGCTCCAAGGTCACCGATGTCTTTGTCCGTGAGGGCGACACCGTGACCGAGAACCAGGAACTGGCACGGCTGACCCCGCCGCCGCAGCAACAGCAACAGACAGCCCAGGGCGGCGGACGCGCAGCATCGCTTTCCCTGCGCGCACCGGCCGCGGGCCTGGTCACGGAGGTGCGGACCGCCGTCGGCGCCCCAGCCTCGCCGCAGGCCGGACCAATGTTCCGGATCGCGATCAACAACGAGATCGAGCTGGAAGCCGAGGTGCCGAGCATTCACCTGCTGAAGCTCAATCCGGGCGCAACCGTCCGGATCAGCCGCGACGATGCGCCCGACATGGTCGGCAAGGTGCGGCAGATCTCGCCGCAGATCGACCGCAACACCCAGCTCGGCCGTGTCAGGATATCCCTCACCAACAATTCCTCGCTGAAGGTCGGCATGTTCGCCCGCGCCAATATCGACGCCAAGCGCTCTTGCGGCGTCGCCGTTCCGCGCACTGCGATCGACCGCCTCACCTTGCAGGTCGTCAAGGGCAACACGATCGAGACGCGAAAAGTGCGGGTCGGGCTGACCTCGGACACGTCAACGGAAATCCTTGAGGGCCTCGACGTCGGCGAAACCGTCGTCGCCGATGCTGGCACCTCGCTGCATGACGGCGACCAGATCAAGATCATGTTCGCCGACGAACTCGAGCGCACGCGGACACGCTAATGGCTTTGAATATCTCGGCTTGGTCGATCCGGAACCCGCTGCCGTCGATCGTCTTCTCGATCATCCTGCTGGTGCTGGGCTGGGTCTCCTTCACCAAGCTTGCGGTGACGCGGCTGCCGAGCGCCGATATCCCCGTGATCTCGGTTGCGGTGTCGCAGTTCGGCGCAGCACCGTCGGAACTGGAAGCGCAGGTCACCAAGACGATCGAAGACGGCGTCTCTGGCGTCGAGGGCGTGCGCCACATCTCCTCTTCGATCACCGACGGCCTCTCAGTGACCACGATCCAGTTCGCGCTGGAGACCAATACCGACCGCGCGCTGAACGACGTCAAGGATGCTGTCACCCGCGTCCGCGCCAACCTGCCGCAAAACGTCACCGAGCCGCTGATCCAGCGCGTCGACGTCATCGGCCTGCCGATCGTCACCTATGCCGCGATCTCACCCGGCAAGACGCCGGAGCAGCTTTCCTATTTCGTCGACGACGTGGTCAAGCGCGCACTGCAGGGCGTGCGCGGCGTCGCCCAGGTCGAGCGCATCGGCGGTGTCGAGCGCGAAATCCTGGTCTCGCTCGATCCCGACCGGCTGCAGGCGGCGGGGCTGACCGCCGTCAATGTCAGCCAGATCCTGCGCGGCACCAATGTCGACCTCGCCGGCGGCCGCGCCGAGATCGGCAAGAATGACCAAGCAATCCGCACACTCGCCGGCGCCAAGACGCTGAACGAACTCGCCGGCACCATGATCCCGCTGTTCGGCGGCGGAGAGGTGCGGCTCGATGATCTCGGCACGGTGACCGACACCATCGCCGACCGCCGCACCTTCGCCCGCTTCAACGGCGAGCCGGTGGTCGCGCTCGGCATCAAGCGCTCCAAGGGCGCGAGCGACGTGGTGGTCGCCGCCGCGGTGCAGAAACGGATCGATGCGCTGAAGGCCGCCTACCCCGATGTCGATCTCAAGCTGATCGACACCTCGGTCGAATTCACCAAGGGCAATTATGAGGCGGCGATCTCGACCTTGTTCGAGGGCGCGATCCTCGCTGTCATCATCGTGCTGTTGTTCCTGCGCGACCTCCGCGCCACCATCATCGCCGCGGTCTCGCTGCCGCTATCGATCTTCCCGGCGTTCTGGGCGATGGACCTTCTGGGTTTTTCGCTCAACCTCGTCAGCTTCCTGGCCATCACGCTCTCGACCGGCATCCTTGTCGACGATGCCATCGTCGAGATCGAGAATATCGTGCGCCACATGCGCATGGGCAAATCGCCCTACCGCGCCGCGCTGGAGGCAGCCGACGAAATCGGGCTTGCGGTGATCGCGATCTCGCTTACCATCATAGCGATCTTCGCGCCCGCGAGTTTCATGTCGGGCATCGCCGGCCAGTTCTTCAAGCAGTTCGGCATTACGGTGTCGGTGCAGGTGTTCTTCTCGCTGCTTGCAGCGCGCTTCGTCACGCCGATGCTGGCTGCTTATTTCCTCAAGCATCAGGCGCACGAGGAACCGCCGCCGGGTCGGGTGCTGCGGACCTATCACAGCCTGGTCACCTGGTCGGTGAAGCATCATTACATCACGGTGGTGATCGGCTTTGCCGTCTTCGCGGCATCGATCTGGAGCATCAAGCTGTTGCCGCAGGGATTCCTGCCGGCGCAGGACACCGCGCGCTCGCTGCTGGCGATGGAGCTGCCGCCGGGCTCGCAGCTTGCGCAGACCGAGAAGGTGACGGAAGAGATCGTCGCGCGCCTGCGCAAGCGGCCGGAGGTGAGAAGCATATTCGTCGACGGCGGCCGGGTTCCGCCGGGCACGCAGGAAGTGCGGCGCGCCGCGCTCATCATCAACTACACGCCGAAGAACGAGCGCAAGATCACCCAGCGCGAACTCGAGCTCTCCATCAGCAACGAGCTCGAGAACGTCCCTGATATTCGCTACTGGTTCCTCGACGAGAACGGCCTTCGCGCGATCTCGCTGGTCGTGACCGGCGTCGACAGCAACATCGTCAACAATGTCGCAAGCGAGCTGGCGACGCAGATGAAGCGGATCCCGATCATCGCCAACGTGATCTCGGAAACCGCGCTCGATCGTCCCGAACTACGCATCCGCCCACGCTCCGAACTGGCGGCGCGGCTCGGCGTCTCCACCGAGAGCCTGTCGCAGACGATCCGCGTGGCGACCATCGGCGATGTCGGCCCGGCGCTGGCAAAATTCGATGCCGGCGACCGCCAGGTGCCGATCCGCGTCCAGCTCGAGGATAGCGCGCGCAGCGACCTGCAGATGCTGCAGCAATTGCGCGTGCCGCTCGGCCAGCGCGGCGAACGCGGCGGCGTGCCGCTGTCTGTTGTCGCTGACATCCAGCTCGACCAGGGCCCGACCAGCATCAACCGCTACGACCGCGAGCGGCAGGCCACGGTCGCGGCCGACCTCGTCGGCAACGCCGCGCTCGGCGATGCCACCAAGCAGATTTATGAACTGCCGGTGATGAAGAGCCTGCCGAAGGGCGTCAAGGTGAGCCCGTCGGGTGACGCCGAAAGCCTCAACGAGCTTTCGGATGGCTTCGCCACCGCGATCACCGCCGGCCTGATGATGGTCTATGCCGTGCTGGTGCTGCTGTTCGGCACCTTCCTGCAGCCGATCACCATCCTGTTCTCGCTGCCACTCTCGATCGGCGGCGCGATCGCTGCGTTGCTGCTCACCGGAAAGCAGCTCACCACCCCGGTCTGGATCGGCATCCTGATGCTGATGGGCATCGTCACCAAGAACGCGATCATGCTGGTGGAATTCGCCATCGAGGCGATCCGCGCCGGCCAGCGGCGCGAGGAAGCGATGATCGACGCGGGCATGAAGCGCGCGCGCCCGATCGTGATGACGACCGTTGCCATGGTGGCCGGCATGATGCCGAGCGCACTGGCGGTCGGCGCCGGCGGCGAGTTCCGCTCGCCGATGGCGCTCGCCGTGATCGGCGGCCTGTTGTTCTCGACGGTGCTGTCGCTGGTGTTCGTGCCGGCAATGTTCATGGTGATGGACGACGTCGGCAACGTGATCTGGCGCTTCGGCAAGCGGCTGATCGTCTCGCACGCCGACGAGGAACCGCCCTCCGACCACCACGGCGAGCCGCCGGCCAAGCAGCCGCCGACGATGGTCTCGCCCGCAGCGGAGTAGTTCTACTCATTCCTCGCCATCGCGGTCAGCTTGGGCATGTCGTGCAGCAGGATCCGCCCGCGCTGCAGGTCCAAGATGCCGTCCTTGCGCCAGAGCTGGAGTTGCCGGTTGACGCTTTCGCGCGCGGCGCCGACGACGATGCCGAGCTGTTCCTGCGAAATGTGGACTTCGGAACCGGAGTCGGACGCCAGCGCGCAGAGCCGCTTGGCGAGGCGGACCGGCAAGGGTTGCTGCACCGATTCCTCCATCCGCTCGCTCATCCAGCGGATGCGCTGGCAGAGCAGCTCGATCAGCTTCACGGCAACCTTCGGCTCGCGCTCGAGGAAAGAGAGAAAATCCTCGCGGCGCAGCACGAACAAGTCGCTTGCTTCACCGGCAGTTGCGTCCGCGGTGCGGTCCTGGCCGTCGAGGACGGCGACCTCGCCAAAGAGGTCGCCGGGGCCCATGAAGTTGAGCGTCAACCGGTTGCCGTCGGAGGCGCCGGTCTCGATGCGGATCTGGCCGCGCCGGACTCCGAACAGGGCATCACCGGCATCGCCCTTCTGGAACAGCACCTCGCCCGCCTGAAGGTGCTGGGTGTGACAAAGGCCCGCAAGTCGCTGCAATTCGTCCGCCCCCAAATCGGCAAACATCGGATTCATCTTCAAAATGACCGCAAATTCGGCCTGTTTGCTCATTGTAATGCCTCCCACAACAACCTCCCGAGCGGCTTGCCTGCAGCCCGGATTAACAAAATTCACCCCCATGGAAGTGTGCCATAAGTCACATATGTTTGCAGCTGCGGCGGATTATTTTCGGCCGCTTTGAGCGGAAACCTGTTTCCGGGATAAACTTGGGGCGCCGGCTGCGCGGTGGCGCGGCGAGTAGCGTGAGGTTTGCGCGGTCTGGAATGTCGAGATGAGAGCACTGAAAATCGCAGGCGCCGCGATCGGAGCCGTGATCGTCGTCATCGCGCTGCTTGCCGTGATCGGCATCCCCTCCAGCTTCCTGACGTCGGCGATCCAGGAGCGGGTCGAGCGCGAGACCGGCTATCGGCTCGCCATCAATGGCGGCGCCAAGATCAGCCTGTGGCCGTCGCTCAACATCACACTGAACGATATCGCGCTGCAGGATCCGAAGGACCGCGAGATCAACAACCGCCTGACCGCGAGTAGCATCCAGGCTGACGTCACGCTGGCGAGCCTGTGGTCGGGCCGGCCGCACGTCACCGACCTCGTGATCGTGCGGCCGATCCTGACCATGCCGCTGCAGCGCGTGCGCGAGCCCAATCCGCCCGCAAAGAGCACCGCCGCCAGCACCGGCGAGGCCAAGTTCGGCATCGCGCATGTCAGCGTCACCGGCGGCACCATCGTGTTCTCCAATGTGCGCGACCGCGTCGAAGGCCGGATCGAGACCGTCAATGCGGATGCGACCGTCGGCAGCGACCGCAAGGTCGTCATCAGCGGCAATGCGAGCGGCGGCGGCCAGCCGCTGAAATTCGAGATCAAGGCGACCGCGCCGGCGCCGCCGACCGAGCGGCAGAACATCCCGACCGAAATCGCCTTTGAGGCGCCCGGCCTCTTGCAGGCGCCGCTGTCGGCGCGAACCGAGGTGCGGCTCAACGGCGCGGTGGTGATGTTCAACGGCGTCACCGGCACGCTCGGCGATGGCGCGTTCAACGGCTGGGCCTCCGTCGATATCGCCAGCAACAAACCGCTGGTGAAACTCGATCTCGACTTCCAGCGGCTGTCGGTGGCGATGCGGCGCGGCCAGCCGGGCACGGCCGCCCAGCCCTGGAGCAATGCCTCGTTCGACCCCATCGGGCTGAACTATGTCGACGCGCAGGCGAAGATTTCCGCGGCCGAGCTCAACATCGGCGACGGCCGCTTCGCGCCGGCGGCGATCGAGGCGACGCTGATGAGCGGCGTCTTGAAGGCGCGGCTCGCCAATCTCGGCGCCTATGAAGGCAACGCCAATGGCGATCTCGCCATCGACGTTTCCACCAGCAATCCGACCTACGCGCTCGGCGCCGATCTCAGCAATGTGCGGGCGCTGCCGCTGCTGCGCAGTCTTGCCGATTTCGACAAGATCGACGGCAGGATGCAGGCGAAGATCGCGGTGCGCTCCTCCGGCAACAGCCAGCGCGCGATCATGGGAAATATCAGCGGCACGGCCTTCGCCGTATTCCGGGACGGCGCGATCCGCGGCCTCAACGTCGCGCAGATGATCCGCTCGTTGACGACGAGCCCCCTCTCCGGCTGGCAGGAGGGCGATCAACTGGCAACCGACCTGAGCCAGCTCTCGGCCTCCTTCAAGATCGACAAGGGCCAGGCGGTCACCACCGATCTCAATTTGATCGGCCCGCTGGTGAAGATGACGGGCGTCGGCACCATCGATCTCGGCACCAGGATGATCGGCTTCCGCGTCGAGCCGAAGCTGGTGCTGACCACTGAGGGCCAGGGCCGCACCAGCGATCCGGTCGGCCTCGGCATCCCCGTGATGATCGAGGGGCCGTGGGATGGCCCGCGGATCTATCCGGAGATGCAGGGCATGCTCGACAATCCCGAGGCCGCCTATGCCAAGCTGCGCGAGATGGGCAAAGGCCTGTTCGGACCGAACGGCGTCAATCTCGGCGGACTGTTCGGCGGCGGCCAAGGCAGCCAAGACAGCGGAACCGGCACCCAGGGCGGCAGCACGAACGGCCAGGGCCAGTCCGGCCAAGGTGGCGGGCTGCTCGGCGGCCAGCTTGGCGAGACCATTGGCAACCTGATCCAGCAGGGCCTCAGCAGCGGAGGAACCCAGCCGCCGCGCCCGAGCCGCAGCATCCCGCCGGCCTCGGCGCAGCAGCCCGAGCCGCAGCCCCAATCCGCCGCGCCTCCGCCGCCGGGCGATAGCGGCGAGACGCAGGACAGCCAGGCGATGAACGAGGTGCTGCGGCAGCTCTTCAATCGTTGAGGCGCGCTGAAATTCGATTTTCAAACAGCTACTCCGCTGTCATCGTCCGGCTTGACCGGACGATCCAGTATTCCAGAGACGCCGGAGCTCAAGCTGAGAGGCCGCGGCGTACTGGATGCCCCGCATGCGCGGGGCATGGCGAACAGAGTTTGAGGAAACATACGTCCACATTCTCGCGGCACGAACTGCCCGAGCTTTGCGTCTGTTTCACCCGTCTCAGTGAAGAGAGGGCGCAGGGAAGGCCGGGTGCCGATTGCACCCGTGGGCCCCGTGCAACAAAAAGCACGGGGGAGGACCACAGGTCAACCGGAGCAACGCCGGCCATCCCTGCGCAATGGTTTTAACGGTTTCCTTCGTGCTCTCCCCGGTGACCGGGCTTTCTTGCCACCGTCATCTCTCGCGCGAACTTCTTCGCGCAAGAAACTTAGTGCCAGCGTCGGGGCGCCAGGACCACACGACTTCGCCGTCCGCGTTAGCCAAGCGTTCGTCGTTCGCCAGCTCTCGCGTCCACCGCATCCCGCCGCGCGTTCGTGACGACCGCGATCCGCCCCTCTTGCCGGGCGGGACGGCGGACTTATAGGGGGTGATTTGGGGAGAAAACGAAGCGGTTTATTTTTCGCTGTTAGCCTGGACGAGGCAAATCATATTGATTTAATTGCGATAATTCTTCTCGCCGCGCAATGCGAGGGGAACTTTTGGTCGCCTCGCGCGTTGTAGCTGCATGTCAGACTCATACACACCCCGTGAGAAGCCAACGCCGGAGCAGCGCAAGGCCAGAGAGGCCGAGCGACGGCGCGATGCAGAGCAGGCCATGCGGGACCATCAGCTCGCGCAAGAGGCCTTTCAGAAAAATCGCGAACGGCTGAAAGCGGAGCGACTGGCGCGCGAAGCGGCGGACGGAAAGTAGCGTTATGTGCTGGCGGCGAGCGCCAGATAGATCGCTGTCGCAACGAGACCGAGTGCGGTGCGCACCGCATGCATCCCGCCCCAGGAGACGACGAGCGCACGTGACTCGTTACCAGCCTGCTCGGGCGGCCATGCTTCGATCCGCTTGTTGGTCGGCAGCATCACCAGCAGCGTATAGGGCCAGTTCGCCAGCATCAGCACCGCCGCGACCGACCACCGCCAATCCTGCAACTGCCAGCTCGCGAGAAATCCAAGCAGCGCCGAGATGACGGCGAGACTCGCCTGCATCGCAAAGCCGCGCGCATAACTCGGCTTCCATTGCCGCAGCAGGCTCGCATCGTCGAGCAAGAGCCGCGCCGGCTGCTCGGCGACATTGATATAGAACGCCGCCCCGGCAAACGCCGCCGCGGCGACAAGGGCGAATAGTCCGAGCACCATCGCTCCCTCCCCAGCAAAGCCAACGCACTCTCTCAATATGGATGCATGCTGGCATGCAGCAAGCAAGCTCCCTCGTCGGATCGCGAAACCGACGCGCTGACGCAACTGATCCTGGAAGTGCTCCGCCTGAATGGCAGCCTGATCGCGGCCGGCGACCGCCTCGTCGCCGACCTCACACGCTCCATGGGCTTGCACCGCCAGGGCGTGCAGCGCATCGTCAACGAGCTCGTCGAAGAGGGCATCGTCACCCTCGACGACAATCCCCACCACCGCTGCGCCAAACTGGTGCGCATGTCGAAAAAGGGCGAGGCGCTTTATCGCGCGGCGGAGCGAAGGCGGAAGCCGTCGGCGAGGCGGCTAGCGAAGGGGATTGGGGGAGGGCGACTGTCTCAGCGCATGCGATGCTCAACACGATGCGGGACAGATTGGAAGATAGACACGTGCAGGGTGAGAGCTTATTCGTCGAATGTATCTTCATCCAACCGCTTAACCTGAATAACGCGCTCGATCCGGACACCGATTTGATAGCGTATCATCAGTTGAGCCAAATCATCGCCGTCGACAAGGATGATTTGCTTCTGAATGCCTTTAACATAGTCGATGCTGGCCTTGCTGAACCTCGCAGTTGTAATGAAAACACCTCTGCTGGTCTTCTTGTCGTCCAAGCTACCCGAAAAATCACGCACTTGGCTCGGCTGGATCAGCACATCTCGATCATAACACTTTGCCTGAACGTAAACGCGATCCAAGCCAAGCGCATCCAAGTAAATCACTCCATCAACTCCCCCATCGCCACGCCCACCCAAGTGATCTGCTTCGCCTAGTCCGTATCCCATCGCGACCAACAGCTTTAAGACAAGTCGTTCGAAGAATAACGCGCGCCGTGATGTTGGCTGGATGGCGAAAATCCGGTCGAGTAGTTCTTCGCGCAACGCCAATTCAATCTCTTTGACCGCGTTGTCGATCTGTTCATCCGGCGCAGTCGCTTGAAGTCCATCTTCGGCATTTGCGCCGACAGAAGCAGCTCTGGGATGGGGCATTGTACCACTCTGCGGGACCTGGGTTGCCGCTGCATCCTCAGTGTTCCGCTTGTGCAAAAAGGCTATGAACTCCGGAAATTGCGAAAGCAATTTATTATCAATCCGACTTGGATTCCTCGACAACACTTCTAGCCCGCGCGCAGTTGCACGAAATACTCCGCGACGGATGCGCTCCAGCAATCCTGCCTTCGTCAAATAGGTACACGCCCAATGCGTCCTATTTCCAATGACGGTCTGTCCGCCGCTGGGAAGCTGCTTCGCAAGTTGATCGTCGGTAAGACCATATTCTTGCGCTACACGCTCGATAACCTGAGGTACGGTCGTTTCGCCCTCCGCAGCAGCGCGCAAGACGGGCATCATCAGCGTTTGATAGTCGGGAATTTCAGACATGGTAGTCCCTACAGATCGGGGAGCAGCCTGCCCTTTTCTGCAGAACGTGTTCTTGAAGGTTTGGTCGAACACGTTGCTCCCCAAGAGCCGCTCAGCACTACCAAGACGAGCAAGAGAACGCCACATGAACATCCGCAATGACTGCGACTAGCTCCGTTGCTGTCGGTCTGATATCGATGAATTCGATTTTGGGAACGATTAGCCGATGTCCAATCTCTTTGATCGAACCAGCTTGAGGCTTTTCACCCTCTTCGCCGCCATCCTCTCCGAGGCCGCCATCTCCCCCACCCTCGCCGCCGAAGAGCCCGAGTCCCCCAAAGGCGCCACCGTCACGGTGCTGAAAGCCTCGAAAACCTGCTTCGGCAATATCGTCGAAGTCTCCGGGATCATCATGCCGCGGGAGGAGACGCAGGTGCGGCCGGAGCGGTTCGGGCTGAAGGTGGCGGAGGTGATGGCGGATCCGGGGGATAATGTTACCGCGGGGCAGATGCTGGCGCGGCTGAACCTGCCGGAGGGCGGGCAGCTCAACATCACCGCGCCGGTGGCGGGGACGATCTCGGCCTCGAGCGCGATCGTCGGCACGATCGCCGGCGGCAAGGGCGAGGCGCTGTTCTCGATCATCGCGCGCAACGAATTCGACCTGATCGGCATGGTGCCGACGCGGGACCTCGGCAAGCTGCAGGCGAACCAGACGGCGCAGATCAAGGTCATCGGCGCCGGCGACATGGACGGCAAGGTGCGGCGGGTGGCGCCGACGGTGGAGCCGAACAGCCAGCTCGGCCAGGTGGTCGTCGGCATCAACGCCCCCCGGCGGCTCCTGGTGAATTCATCCGGCCGCGCGCAGATCAAGACCGGGCAGAGCTGCGGCGTCGCGGTGCCGCTGACCGCGATCCTCTATGGCACCGCCGGCACCGTGGTGCAGGTGATCAAGCGCGACCGCGTCGAGACGCGGCGGGTGGAGACCGGGCTGATGCAGGCCGGACAGGTCGAGATCCGCGAGGGCGTGCAGGAAGGCGACATCGTGGTGGCGCGCGCGGGGGCCCTGCTGCGCGAGGGCGACCCGGTGCGGCCGGTGATGGCGAGCGCGGAGGGGAAGTAGGGACGGATAGAGGCGAATGGCGAATAGGGAGTAGCGAATAGGGAAGAAGCGTCAGCCTCTTCCTTCCCTATTCGCTACTCGCCACTCGCTATTCGCCACTTAGCCACCTAAGCGAATATCTTCCAGCAGCGACGACGACACTGACGGGACCTGCTCGCCTTCGCTGGCGCGGGAGATCGAGGCGCGGGTCTTGTTGAAGGCGGCCTCGATGCCGGGTTGGGTCTTCAGGTTGCCCAGGAGCTCAGTGACCAGCACGCTGTTGGCGACCGCGGGCTCGTCGATGACCTTGCCTGGCGTCGCCGACGATATCACCAGCGTGTTCTCGGGCGGGCTCATCGGGGCGAGGCCGTGGCTGTAGGAACGGAAGCGGCGCTCATAGGGATTGCGGCGGGAAGCATCGAGTACCACGAGCTTGGCCTTCGCGCCCTTCTCGTCCATCGCGGCCAGCACCTGCTCGACGCTGAGGCCATCGCGGCGGACGTCGCCTTCCTTCCAGATCGCGGCATCGACCGGGAGCATGAAGCTCTCGCGGCCGGCCTGCACGCCGAAGCCGCCGAAGAACAGCATGACCACGGTATCCGGCCCGACCTTCGCCTTCAGGCGGTCGACGGCGCGGCTCATGTCGTCCTTGGTGGCGTCCTCGACGACGTCGACATCGAAGCCGCTTGCGCGCAGCGCCGCGCCCAAATCGCGGGCGTCGTTGATCGGCTGCTGCAGCGGGTGGTTGGCATCGGGGTAATGGCCGTTGCCGATGATCAGCGCGACGCGGGACGCCTGCACAGGCACGACGCCCTGCTCGGTCGCGACCGCCTTCGGTGCTTCCAGCGGCCGCTTGTTCAGCGCAGCATGCGCGCCGATCGCCAGCGACACCATCGCGACGCAAGCAGCGGCGACAATGAGCGTGCGATCGGAAAGGGAGAGCTGCCTGAGCTTCATGCGTTTCTGATCCCAATCGTTGACCAAGGCGCGACTGTATAGTCGCGTCAAAACCGTCTGTGGTTTTAGGGGTTGCTTCATCGAGTGCCGTCAGATTGTGCTCAATTTGCGGCACCGCAACACAGAAACCCTTAACCTGCGAAGCCTTCCGGGGCAACCTGATTCGGCCCTTCGGTCTTATCCGTAATGCGCCGGGTCAAGGTTTGTGCCAAAACGCGGCAGTGTATGTGACATCCGTCACATTTGTGTTTCCCGCGATTTTGTGCTGCGATTCAAAGGTTTGCAGGGGGCTTCTGGGTGGGGCCTCCTTGGATTGCGCAGGATTTTTCGGAAAAGCCCGGTTCCGGGCTGTTCCGGATCATGCGTGCCAGAAAGGGGTGGCATGGGTTTTCATGACATTGCCGGGGCCGTGTGCCGGGCGCTCACGGTGCGGAAGGACGGGCCGTCGCTTTATGACGTCTGTGACCCCCTGCTGCTCAGATATCGCGGCGGGGATGCGCATTTGGGGAAATTCTACCGGACCGCGATCGGTAATCCGGCGCTGCGCGGCCTGTTGCGGCGGACCGGCCTGCCGGCCTTGCGCGACGGCGCGCGGCTCGGCGCGCTGCAGGCGGCCTTGAGACAGGCGCGCGATGCCGAGGCGCCGGACTGGGCGGCGATCGGCGCGCCCGTCGCTGCGCTGATGGAGGGCATCGACGTGGGGCACCCCCTGCCCGCGGCGGCGGCGCCGGCGCGGGCGCCCGCGGCTGCCGAGATCGAGCGCGTGATCCGGGCCTGCGGCGCGCATCTCTTGCGGTCGTATGCGAAGAACGGTTTCATCCCGACCTACGCGGCGTTCAATCTGATCGGTGATGCCGACATGGGCGGGCGCGAACTGTTGATGGCGCTGAGCGGGCTGAACTCGCGCGGCTACAAGAATTCGACTCTTCTCTTCAACCTCGCGCGCATCTTCATCGCGCATTCGCCGGCGCGCGCGCTGATCAACCCGCCCTGGCGCGGGATCGCCGAGCCGATGTGGCAGCCGATGCAGATCCGCCACCGGTCGGCCTATTACGACGCGTTCTTCACCGAGGCGCTGCTCAGCTTCATCGAGACCGGGCTCGCCTCTGGCGCCGAGACCAGCGCGGCGCGCGGGGCGATCGCCGACATGGTCGACTTCTGCTTACGGATCAGTGCCGAGGAGGTGCCCTCGCATGACGGCTCGACGGTGAACGTGATCACGGCGCTGGCGCCCCTGCCGCATCCGCGCTTCTCGCGCTTCTTCGCCCAGATCAAGCAGGATCTCGGCTTCGGCATCTATGTGCCTGATTGCGACACCACCGCCTGCTCGTTCTCGGCGGCGACGCAGGCCGGCAGCGAGCATCCGATCCTCAAGCAGCCGCTCTTGGATTTCTATCGCGGCTACCAGGTGCGGAGCGGGGCGAACGAGCCGCGCGTCACCGTGCCGCTCAACGACAATATCGATTACGAGGGCGGCGTCGTCACCTGGATCGACAACCTCGCCGGCGACCGTCCCTACGGCAACGACCTCGACCCGACGCTGAATCTCGACATCCTCGAGGTCAGCTTCCGCAACCTCAAGCGCTGGCGGATTCTTGAAACCCCGCAGCGATTGGAGACGGTGCACCGCATCATCGACTTCCAGCGGCGATTGGTGGAAAGCGGCGCGTTCAGGAAGCCGCGCTCGCATATCTATTATCTGCCGGAGCTCTACTCGGCCTATTTCGGCCGTTGCTACGCCGCCTTCATCGCGCTGCCGCTGGCGGCGCAGCGCGTGATCGACCCGGGCGGGGCGTTCGCGATGATCCGCGCGCAGGTGCTGCTCTACGTCCAGCAGGAATTGATCGCCTATGAGATGAACGCGTTCGATGCCGCGCTGGCGCTGATGGCGCTGGCGCATCTTGGCGCCGAGGTCACGACCTTTGCGCCGGCGCTGCACTGCATCGTCGCGAGCTTCGGCGAGGGCGGCAGGCGCTCCCCGTACAAGGCCTATGAGTGGAACAAGATGAAGACGCCGACGCGGATTCTTGTGGGCGGCCCCGAGGTGACCTCGGCCTTCGTGCTGATGGCGCTGGCGTTGGCAAGACGGCGAATGGCGAGTGGCGGGTAGCGAATAGGGAACGTGGCGCATGGTGGACCTTCCCCTATTCGCCACTCGCTATTCGCCATTCGCCGCTGATGACGCGAAGTTGAAAAGGCTGCGGCGTTCGCGCTACTGGTTTGCTTGCCCGAATCTCCGCACAATTGCTCGCCAATCCGTGAACCTGCCGATGCGATCGCTGCTCCTCACCGCCGCCCTCCTGCTGTCGCCCGCGCTGGCGCAGGCCGCCGAGATCACCGGCGTGCCGAAGATCCGCGAGGGCGACCAGATCCAGATCGGCACCACTCGCATCCGCCTCGGCGGCATCGACGCGCCCTCCACCGACCAGCTCTGCCTCAACACCCACGGTGAGCGCTGGACCTGCGGGGTCGCCGCGCGCGACGAGCTGATCAAGCATGCCGGCGGCAAAAGCTGGACCTGCCATACCCGCGGCACGACCGACCGCCGCGGCCGCGTCCTGGCGCGCTGCGAAGTCGAGGGGCAGGACATCCAGAGATGGCTGGTCGCCAATGGATGGGCGCTCGCCTATACGCGCTTGACGCACGATTATGAGGCCGACGAGAAAGCCGCGCGCGAAGCCAAGGCCGGGATGTGGCAGGGCGCCTTCATCGCGCCCTGGGACTGGCGCGTCCGCAACAAGAAGACGCCGATTTTGGGCGCCGTGAAGCCGCCGGAGAACGCCCGCAGCATCCTGCTCGCCTCCGCGTCCGGCCCCGTCGCGCCCTCGCCCGACTGCACCATCAAGGGCAACGTCAACACCTCGGGCGAATGCATCTATCACACGCCGCAGAGCCGCTGGTACGCCAAGATCCAGATGAAGATCGCCAAGGGCACGCGCTGGTTCTGCTCGGTCGAGGAGGCCGAAGCCGCCGGCTGCCGCGAGACAAGGCGGTGAGCAGGCTCTGGATTCTTGTTTTGACGCGTTTTCTTCACGCGAACCGGTGTCCACTTCGCTCGAAAACGCTTTAGACTAGCCGCGCAACCTCGGTTCGAGAGCGCGGCACAGTGACAGAGCTCGACGACAAGGCGCAACCTTCGGCGCGGCGGGGACGGGTCCGGCGCATCCAATTGCTGCTGGCGCTGACGGTCGCGATCTACGCGCTTGCCGCCTATCTGGTGCTGCCGGCGCTCTGGACCCATCACGAGCACCAAAAGGGTCTTGCCAACCTGCCGATGGTGACGCGCACCGCGCAGGGGATTCCCGGCGATCCCCTGAATATCGGATTGATCGGCGACAAGTATGACGTGGTCTGCGCCATGCATGCCGCCGGCTGGTATCCCGCCGATCCGATCACGCTGAAATCATCGATCGAGATCGTCGGCAGCGTGCTGCTCGACCGCCCCTACCGCGACGCGCCGGTCAGCAATCTGTTCTATCTCGGCCGCCGCGAAGACCTCGCCTTCGAGAAGCCGATCGGAAACAGCGCCGATCGCCGCAACCATGTCCGCTACTGGCAGGTGCTCGACAAGGGCGAGGAGGGCCGGCCGGTGTGGCTCGGCGCCGCCACGCAGGATCGCAGCGTCGGCGTCAGCCACTATACCGGCGCGATCACGCACCACATCGGTCCCGACCTCGACGCCGAGCGCGCCCTGCTCACGGCCGACCTGGAAAACGCCCACATGGTGACGGCAAAATATCAGGTCACCGGCATCGGGCCTACTATCGCGGGCCGCAACGGCGGCGGCGACCTCTATTACACCGACGGCGAGATCTGGATCCTGACGCTGGTGGAAGCATGCAAGCCGCGCGACGGCCCGGCGACGACGATCCCGAGCCCGCCCGCGGTCGAGATCAAGGATCAGATCTGGCATGCGGTCGCCAACGCGATCGGAAAATAACGTGATCACACGTCATTGCGAGGAGCGAAGCGACGAAGCAATCCATGCCGCCGCAAGTGGCGAAATGGATTGCTTCGCTTCGCTCGCAATGACGGCGTCGATCAAATATGATTGTCGCTCTTGAATCTCCCGTCGCCATCCTGCATTCACAGCCTGTCTCCGTGACGCAGCCATAAGGAACCCAACAATGACCGTTCGCGCGGGCCGGGAATTTCTGGCCATCCCCGGCCCCACCACGATGCCCGACGAGGTGCTGCAGGCGATGCATCGCCCGGCGCTCGATATCTACTCGGCAGAGATGGTCGAATTGACCGAGAGCCTGCTGCGCGATCTCTCAACGCTGTTCGCCACGAAGGGCAAATCGTACATCTATATCGCCAACGGCCATGGTGCCTGGGAGGCCACGCTCTCCAACGTGCTGTCGCGCGGCGACAAGGTGCTGGTGCTGGAGAGCGGCCGCTTCGCGATCGGCTGGGGTCTTGCCGCATCCGCGATGGGCGCCGAGGTCGAAGTGTTGAAGGGCGACTGGCGCCGCGCGATCCGGCCCGCGGAAGTGGAAGAGCGATTGCGGCGCGACAGGGAGCACACGATCAAGGTGATCCTCGCGGTGCAGGTCGACACCGCCTCCGGCGCCTATAACGACATCGAAGCGATCGGCAAGGCGATCAAGGCGAGCGGCCATCCGGCGCTGTTCATGGTCGATACCGTGGCTTCGCTCGGCTGCATGCCGTTCGAGATGGACGCCTGGGGCATCGACGTTGCGATGTCCGGCTCGCAGAAGGGCCTGATGACGCCGCCGGGTCTCGGTTTCGTCGCGGCGAACGCGCGCGCGCAGGAGGTGCACAAGCGCGCCAATCTGCGCACGCCCTATTGGGACTGGACCGAACGCGAAGGCACCGAGCACTATCGCAAATATGCCGGCACCGCGCCGGTGCATCTGTTGTTCGCCTTGCGCAAGGCGATCGACATGCTCACCGCCGAGGGGTTGGAGAATGCGCATCTGCGCCACCGCCTGCTTGCGGAAGCCGTGCGGCGTGCCGTGGCGGTATGGGCCGAGCGACAGGTGCTCGGCTTCAACATCACCGAACCCGCCGAGCGCTCGAACACGGTGACGACAGTCACCATGAACGGCCACGACCCGGCGGCGCTGCAGCGCTATTGCAAGGAGAAATGCGGCGTCGTGCTCGGCACCGGCATCGGCGACCTGCAGGGCCAGGCCTTCCGCATCGCCCATATGGGCCATGTCAACGCGCCGATGATTTTGGGCACCCTCGGCGTGGTCGAAGTCGCGCTCAACGCACTCGGCATTCCCCACGGCAAGGGCGGAACCGAGGCCGCGATCGAATGGCTCGGCGAAAGCGTGCGAGCCGATTGACCTTGTAGCCCGGGTGAAGCGCAGCGTAACCCGGGGTTCTCTCACCACCTGCAGCGACGGTCCCGGGGTTGCGCTGCGCTCCACCCGGGCTACGGTTCGCGCATCTGGCAATCCTCGCCTGCGTCCCGATATAAGGCATAGCCTTTGAAACGGAACGAGGACCGAGTGGACCAATCCGCCACCAAGAAACCTGCCCACCCAGCGCCCGTCGCGCCGCGACGGCCGCATTCCTTCACGCGGCACGGCATCACCGTAACCGACGATTATGCCTGGCTGAAGGACCCGAAATGGCAGGAGGTGCTGCGCGATCCCTCGATCCTTGATCCTGACATCCGCAACTATCTCGAAGCCGAGAACGCCTATGCCGAGAGCCTGCTTGGCCACACCGCACCCTTGCAGAAGAAGCTGGTGGCGGAGATGCGCGGGCGGATCAAGGAGGACGATTCCAGCGTCCCCTCGCCCGACGGTCCATTCGCCTATTTCCGCAAATTCCGCGAGGGCGGGCAGCACGAGATGTTCGGCCGCATGCCGCGCGACGGCGGCGAGGCGCACATAGTGCTCGACGGCGACGAGCTGGCGAAAGCCTCCGAATATTTCAGGTTCGGCGGCAGCCGGCACTCGCCCGACCACAGGCTGCATGCCTGGAGCGCCGATACCAAAGGCTCGGAATATTTTTCGATCCGCGTGCGCGACTGGTCAACCGGCGCCGATCTCGACGACATCGTCGAGGAGACCGATGGCGGCGTGGTGTGGAGCGCGGACGCGAAGAGCTTCTTCTACGTCAAGCTCGATGACAATCATCGCCCGATGCAGGTCTGGCGCCATCGGCTCGGCACCAAACAGGCCGACGACGTGCTGGTCTATGAAGAGCAGGATTCCGGATGGTTCACCCATCTGCATGAGAGCGCGAGCGGACGCTTCTGCGTGATCGCGGGCGGCGACCATGAGACGTCGGAGCAGCGGCTGATCGATCTCAGAAATCCCGAGGCGCCGCCGCGGCTGATCGCCGAGCGCGAAGAGGGCGTGCAATATTCGATCGCCGATCGCGGCGAAGAGCTGTTCATCCTCACCAATGCCGATGACGCGATCGACTTCAAGGTGGTGACGGCGCCGCTTGGCGCTCCCGAGCGCAAGAACTGGCGCGACCTGATCCCGCATCGCGAAGGCATCTACATCATCGACCTCGAGCTTTTCTCCGGCCACATGGTGCGGCTCCAGCGTGCCAATGCGCTGCCGGCGATCGTGATCCGCGATCTCGAGACCTGCGAGGAGCATGCGATCGCCTTCGACGAGGCCGCCTATTCGCTCGACACCATGGGATCCTACGAATTCGAGACGACGAACCTGCGCTTCTCCTATTCGTCGATGACGACGCCGTCGGAAGTCTACGACTACGACATGACGAAGCGGACACGGGTGTTGCGCAAGCGCCAGGAGATTCCCTCCGGCCACGATCCGGCCGACTACGTCACCACGCGCATCATGGCGACCTCGCATGATGGCGCAGAGGTCCCGGTCTCGATCCTGCACCGCAAGGATTTCGTCCGCGACGGCTCGGCGCCGCTCCTGCTCTACGGCTACGGTTCCTACGGCATGGCGATGCCGGCCTCCTTCAGCACCAACCGCCTGTCGCTGGTCGACCGCGGCTTCGTCTATGCGATCGCGCATATCCGCGGCGGCGCCGACAAGGGCTGGGGCTGGTATCTCGACGGCAAGCGCGAGAAGAAGACCAACAGCTTTGATGATTTCGCGGCCTCTGCCCGCGCGCTGTGTGAGGCAAAGTACACGAGCACAAAACGCATCGTCGGCCATGGCGGCTCGGCCGGCGGGATGCTGATGGGAGCGGTCGCGAACCGCGCCGGCGAATTGTTCGGCGGCATTGTCGCCGAAGTGCCCTTCGTCGACGTGCTCAACACCATGCTCGACGACACGCTGCCGCTGACGCCGCCGGAATGGCCGGAATGGGGCAACCCGATCGAGAGCGAGAAGGACTTTCGCACCATCCTGTCCTATTCGCCCTACGACAATGTCGCAGCGAAAGACTATCCCGCGATCCTCGCCATGGGCGGATTGACCGATCCCCGCGTCACCTATTGGGAGCCGGCGAAATGGATCGCGCGATTGCGCACAACCATGACCGGCGGCGGCCCGGTCCTGCTCCGCACCAATATGGGCGCGGGCCACGGCGGCGCGTCGGGACGCTTCAACCGGCTCGATGAAATCGCGATCGTGTATGCGTTTGCGCTGTGGACGGTGGGGATGGCGGACGCGGTGGCGTAGATATCGTAGGGTGGGCAAAGCGAAGCGTGCCCACCTTCTCCTGCACCGAGCGTGGATGGTGGGCACGCTGCGCTATGTCCACCCTACGCGTCTGAGATGAGCCTCCGCTCCGCTCCCTCCCCACGTCGTCTCGGGCTTGCGCGCCGCGGCGAAGCCCCTTGGCGAAGCCGGGACCCGGAACCCATAACCACCAAACCTCTTTCTTGAATCCGGCTGTAACTCCGAGTCTTCGTCACCAAAACCGCCTGTGCTTATGGGTCCCGGCTCGCGCTTCGCTTGGCCGGGACGACGGCGGAGTTTGAAGCGCAAACGAGGACGACAACTGAGAAGGAGAGGAGGCCCGATGCCGCGCTACACCAAGACGGATTTTCCTGTCGACAACATCAGGCGCTTTCTCGAGCCCGGGCCGATCGTGCTGGTCTCCTCCGCGCACAGGAATGAGACCAACATCATGACCATGGGCTGGCACATGATCATGGAGTTTCAGCCCTCGCTGGTCGGCTGCTACATCTGGGACGCCAACCATTCCTTCGAATTGATCCGCCGCAGCAAACAATGCGTGATCAACGTGCCGACCGTCGAGTTGGCGCCGACGGTGGTCAGGATCGGCAACAGTTCCGGACGCGACATCGACAAGTTCGCCGAGTTCGGTCTGACGCCCAGGCCCAGCGAGCTGGTGCGCGCGCCGTTGATCCAGGAGTGTTACGCCAATTTCGAATGCCGGCTGATCGATTCAAGCCTGATCCGGAAGTACAGCCTATTCGTGGTGGAAGTGGTGAAAGCGCACGTCGCGACCTCGCCGAAATATCCGAAGACCATCCACTATCGCGGTGACGGCGAGTTCATGATCTCCGGCGAGAACACGCGCAAATATCGCAAGCTGTTCAAGCCAGAGATGTTGTAGCGGCAAGACCATTCGGGCGGCGGCAGCGCCGCCCGAATGTCCGCCATCCTTACGGATTCGTATAGGCCGTCTTCACCGTCGTGTAGAACTCGGCCGCGTATTTGCCCTGCTCGCGTGGACCATAGCTCGAACCCTTTCGGCCGCCGAACGGGACGTGATAGTCGACGCCGGCGATCGGCAGGTTGACCATCACCATGCCGGCCTCGGCGTTGCGCTTGAAGTCGCTGGCGTATTTCAGACTGGTGGTGCAGATGCCGGCCGATAAACCGAACTCCGTATCGTTTGCGGTCGCCAGCGCCTCGGCGTAGTCATTGACGCGAATGACGCCCGCGACCGGTCCGAAGATCTCCTCGCGCGCGATCCGCATCTTGTTGGTCACCTCCGTGAACAGCGCCGGCTGCAGATAGAATCCGGGCGCGTCGCGCTTCAGCCGCTCGCCGCCGAACACCAGCTTCGCTCCCTCATCCTTGCCGATCGAGAGATATTTCAGGTCCTGATCGAGCTGGTTCTGGTCGACGACCGGGCCGATATCGGTGCCGGCCTTCAGGGCGTCGTCGACCTTGAGGCCGCCCAGACGCTCGGTGAGCGCGGCGACGAACTTGTCATGAATGCCCTTGGTAACGATGAGCCGCGAGGCCGCCGTGCAGCGCTGGCCGGTGGAGAAGAATGCGCTGTTGACGGCACATTCGACCGCGACCTTCAGGTCGGCATCGTCGAGAATGACCAGCGGATTCTTGCCGCCCATCTCGAGCTGGAACTTCTTCATCGGCCGCGATGCCACGCAGGCTGCCGCGACCTTCTGGCCCGTCGCCACCGATCCGGTGAAGCTGATCGCGGCGACATCGGGATGTTCGAGCAGCGCGGCGCCGACCTCGGAGCCACGACCGATCACGAGATTGAGCACGCCTTTGGGCAGGCCGGCACGCTGCAGGATATCGACCAGCGCCCAGGTCGATCCCGGCACCAGGTCAGCCGGCTTGATCACGACCGTGTTGCCATAGGCGAGCGCGGGCGCGATCTTCCAGGCCGGAATCGCGATCGGGAAATTCCAGGGCGTGATCAGGCCGACGACGCCCAGGGCTTCGCGGGTGATCTCGACGTCGATGCCGGGCCGCACGGAAGAAAGCTTCTCGCCGGCCATACGCAGGCACTCGCCGGCAAAGAACGCGAAAATCTGTCCCGCGCGCGCGGCCTCGCCGATGCCCTCCGGCAGGGTCTTGCCTTCCTCGCGCGACAGCAAGCGGCCCAGCTCATCCTTGCGCGCTAGGATTTCGTCGGACGCCTTCTTGAGGATGTCGTAGCGGACCTGCGGCGTCGCACGCGACCAGGCGGGGAATGCGGCCTTGGCGGCGGCAACCGCGGCATCAAGCTGGGCGCGGGTGCCGCGCACGGCTTCGCCGACGACGTCGTTGGTATCGGATGGATTGACGTTGGGCGAACGTGCGCCGTCCGACATCCATTCGCCGTCGATCAGATTGTTGAACATCAGCATGGCTTTCCTCCGTCTTGATCGGGCTTGGTGCCAAAGATCGGTTTAAGAGTTCGAGCACGACTCGGAAACGTTTGGGCCGAGTTCATGCTCGAACAACGAAATCTAGCGTCCGTTCCTTTTCCGCCACGCCGCGAAATCGGTCAATGTCTGCGGATCGGTGGCGGGATAGAGGCCGAAGATGCCGCGGCCGTTGCGGACCTCCTCGGCGACGAAATCCTCGAATGCGGTCATCTCGAAGGTTTCCTCGGCGATCTCATCGGCCAGATGCGCGGGGATGACGATGACGCCGTCGCTGTCACCCAGGATCACGTCGCCGGGAAACACCGGCGCGTCGCCGCATCCGATCGGAACGTTGATCTCGATCGCCTGATGCAGCGTCAAATTGGTCGGCGCGCTCGGACGGTGATGATAGGCGGGAAAGCCGAGATTGGCGATCTCAGCGGAATCGCGAAAGCCACCGTCGGAGACGACGCCGGCGACACCGCGCTTCATCAGGCGCGTCACCAGGATGGCGCCGGCAGAGGCGGCGCGCGCATCCTTGCGGCTGTCCATCACCAGCACCGCGCCGGGCGGACAATCCTCGATCGCCTTGCGCTGTGGATGCGAGCGGTCGCGGAAGACGTCGAGCTTGTTCAGGTCTTCGCGCGCCGGCATGTAGCGCAGCGTGAAGGCTTCGCCGACCATGGTCGGCTGGTCCGGGCTTAAGGGGTGGACGTCCTGGATGCACTGGACGCGGAAACCGCGCTTGTACAGCGCGGTGGCGACGGTGGCCGTGGAGACGGTTTTCAGCTTGTTGCGGGTGGCGTCGCTGAGTTTGGACATGTCTGCTCGCTTTCTGGTTCGTCATTCCGGGGCGGTCGCGACAGCGAGCGAACCCGGAATCTCAAGGTTCCGGGTTCGCGCTTCGCGCGCCCCGGAACGACATGGAGTTAGTAGATCGATGGCTCGTCGACCGGCTTACCAAAACCGGTCTCCAGAAAATCGAAATCGCAGCCTTCGTTGGCCTGCTTGATGTGGCGTGAGAACATCCAGCCATAGCCGCGCTCGTAGCGGCGCTCCGGCGGCTTCCAGGCGGCGCGGCGACGTTCGAGCTCTTGCTCCGGCACATCGAGGGTGATGCTGCGGGCGGCGACATCAAGGGTGATGCGGTCGCCGTTCTGCACCAGCGCGAGCGGACCGCCGACGTAAGCTTCCGGCGCCACATGCAGGATGCAGGCGCCGTAGCTGGTGCCGCTCATGCGCGCGTCCGAGATCTGCACCATGTCGCGCACGCCCTGCTTCACGAGTTTTGTGGGGATTGGCAGCATGCCCCATTCCGGCATACCCGGTCCGCCCTGCGGCCCCGCATTGCGCAGGATCAGCACATGGTCGGCGGTGACGTCGAGGTTGGGATCATCGACCGCCTTCTTCATCGAAGGGTAATCGTCGAACACCAGCGCCGGGCCGGAATGCTTCAGGAAGCGCGGATCACAGGCCGAGGGCTTGATCACGCAGCCGTCGGGGGCGAGATTGCCCTTGAGCACCGCGAGCGCCCCCTCCTTGTAGATCGGGTTCGCGACGCTGCGGATGACGTCGTCATTATAGACTTCGGCGCGGGCGATATTCTCCCCCAGCGTCCTGCCGGTCACGGTCAGGCAGTCGAGATGCAGATGATCCTTGATCCGGCTCATCAGCGCCGGCAGCCCGCCGGCATAGAAGAAATCCTCCATCAGATAGAGATCGCCGCTCGGGCGGACATTGGCGATGACAGGCACCTCGCGGCTCGCCTTCTCGAAATCGTCGAGGGAGATGTCCTGGCCGGCGCGGCGCGCCTGGGCGATCAGATGGATGATCGCATTGGTCGAGCAGCCCATCGCCATCGCGACCGTGATCGCGTTCTCGAACGCTTTCCGCGTCTGGATCTGTTGCGGGGTCAGATCCTCCCAGACCATCTCGACGATGCGGCGGCCGCACTCGGAGGCCATGCGGATGTGACCGGCATCCGCCGCTGGGATCGAGGAGGCGCCCGGCAGCGTCATGCCGACGGATTCGGCGATCGCGGTCATGGTGGAGGCGGTGCCCATGGTCATGCAGGTGCCGTAGCTGCGGGCGATGCCGGCTTCCATGTCGACCCAGTCATCATCGGAAATCTTGCCGGCACGCCGCTCGTCCCAATATTTCCAGGCGTCCGATCCCGAACCCAGCGTGCGGCCCTTCCAGTTGCCGCGCAGCATCGGGCCGGCCGGCAGATAGATCGTGGGCAGGTTCATGGAGGTGGCGGCGAGCAACAGCGCCGGCGTGGTCTTGTCGCAGCCGCCCATCAGCACGACGCCGTCGACCGGATGGCCGCGCAGCAATTCTTCAGCGTCCATCGCCAGCATGTTGCGATAGAGCATGGTGGTCGGCTTCAGGAACGATTCCGACAGCGACAGCGCCGGCAGTTCCATCGGAAAGCCGCCCGCCATCAGCACGCCACGCTTGACGTCGTCGACGCGGCTCTTGAAATGCATGTGACAGGGCTGGGCGTCCGACCAGGTGTTGATGATCGCGATCACCGGCCGGTCCTTCCACTCCTCCGGCGCATAACCCATCTGCATGGCGCGCGAGCGGTGGCCGAAGGCCCTGAGATCATCGGGCGCGAACCAGCGCGCGCTGCGGAGTTGGTCGGGACGCTTCCTCTTGTCGCTCATGTCTGGGTGCCCCACTTCTGGACAGTGTTCCGCTCGATGGTGCGGAAGATCAGGTTTTCGACGATCAGGCCGATGATGATCACCGTCAACAATCCGGCGAACACGGCAGGAATGTCGAGCAGGTTGCGGTTCTCAAAGATGTACCAACCGAGCCCCCCCTGTCCCGACGACACGCCGAACACCAGTTCCGCGGCGATCAACGTACGCCAGGCAAAGGCCCAACCGATCTTCAGCCCGGTCAGGATCGAACTGAAAGCCGCCGGGATCAGGATGCGCGCCACATAGGGTAGTCCACGCAGGCCATAATTGCGGCCGACCATGCGCAGCGTGTTGGATACGCTCTTGAAACCGGCATGGGTATTGAGCGCCACCGGCCACAGAACGGAATGAATCAGCACGAACACAAGACTGCCATTGCCAAGCCCGAACCAGATCAGCGCAAGCGGCAAGAGCGCGATCGCCGGCAGCGGGTTGAACGTCGCCGTGATCGTCTCGAGGAAATCCGTGCCGATGCGGGTCGAGATCGCGAGGATGGTCAAGATCGAGGCCAGGGCGATGCCGGCGGAATAACCCATAAACAGTACTTTTAGCGACGCCCAGGCCCGCATCGGGATGGTGCCGTCGCGCACCTTCTCGAACATGGTGACGACGGTGTCATGGAAGGTCGGGAACAGCAGGGGATTGTCGAGCAACAGACCGTAAGCTTCCCACGCTGCCGCCAGGAGAACAATGATGAGCCCCTTGCGCACAAATCCGTCGTTCCAGAGCAGCTCCCACACGCTCAGCTTGCGCTCGACCTCGCTTGCGGCCGGCGCGGCCACTGCATTGCCCTCGCGCAGCAGGATCGTTGCTTCTCCCATCGCGCCCCTCCTTCAGCGTGCGGTTGCTGCTTCAGCGAACAGCAGATCGTGGATCTGCTTCTCCAGCCGTGCAGCGCTGCCGTCTTCGCTGGAGACGCGGTCGACGTCAGCGACCTCGGCCTTCACCCGCCCCGGATGCGGCGACAGCAGCAGGATGCGGTTGCCGATCTTGATAGCTTCCGCGATTGAATGGGTGACGAACAGCACGGTGAACTTGGTCTCAGACCAGAGCAGCAGCAATTCGTCCTGGCAAGTCCGACGCGTCAGCGCATCCAGCGCCGCGAACGGCTCGTCCATCAGCAGAATGTCCGGCTCCATCGCCATGCCGCGCGCGATCGCGACGCGCTGCTTCATGCCGCCGGACAGCGTATGCGGATAGTTATCGACCACGCGAGTCAGCCCGACCTTCTCGATATAGGCCCGCGCCTTCGCTTCGGCTTCCTTGCGAGGCAGCCGCCGCGCGGTCAGGAGCGGAAACATCACATTCTCCAGCACGGTTTTCCACGGCAGGAGTTGATCGAACTCCTGAAAGATCATCATCCGATCGGCGCCTGGCTCGACGATCTCGCGACCGTCAATCCGCATCTTGCCCTCGCTGGGCTGCAAGTACCCGCCGACCGCCTTCAGCAGCGTGGATTTGCCGCAGCCGGACGGCCCGAGCAGCACGAAGCGATCGGAGCGATCGACCGTGAAGGAGACGCGTTCGGTCGCCGTGATGACCGCGTTCGACGTCTTGTAGCGCAGCGTCACATCGGAGACGTCAAGGAGCGGCGCCATGGGATCAACTGCCCTTCAAGTCATGCGCGACCGGCAGGTAATAGTCGGTCCACGCCTTGGGCTGCGTCTTCAGCGTGCCCGTCTTGAAGAGATGGTTGGCGAATTTCATGGTGCCCTGCGGCTCCAGATTCCACTCCATCATGCCGGGCTCCTTCAGCCAGGCCAGCAAATCTTCAACTGACGTCTTGTCGCCAGTGATCTCCTTGTAGATTTCGACCGCGAGCTTGGGATCGCTTCGGATCAGGTCATGCGCCTCCTTGGTCGCCAGCCGCACGGCCTGGATGATTTTTGGATTGGCGTCGGCGAATTTCGTCGTGGTGAAGAATTGCGCCTGGCTAAGCGGGCCGCCCATCACGTCAGGCGAGTTCAGCACGACATGCGCGCCCGGCACATTCTTCATCTCAAGGAAGGTAAAGGGAGGGATCGAGAAATGACTGCGCACCTCATGCTGCGGATTGGACATTGCTGCATAGGCATCGGGGTGGCCGAGCTGCACGGTGTTGGGATCGAGCTTCGACCATTGATCCGGGCCGAACAACTCGCCGGCCGCGATCTGCAGCACGATGGCCTGCGTCGAGACCTTCACGGTCGGCAACGCGATTTTATCGTTCGGCCCAAAATCCTTCAGCGACTTGATGTTGGGATCGCGGCTGATCAGCGTCATCGGCTGCGCAGACGTGGCGACAATGCCTTTCACGCCGCCGCGGGTACGATCCCATAGCAGCAAGAGATTGCCGGTGCCAGTATTGAGGATGTCGACGCCGCCCGCAAGCAGCGCATCGGTCTGCGCGCCGCCGCTGGAGAACGTCAGCCATTTGGTGGTGACGCCGGGCACGCCAAGCGCCGCGGCATGTTTCTCGATCAGCTTCTGCTTCTCGATAATGTGGCTCGGAATATAGAAGATACCCGGCTGCCGCGACAGGGCGATTTCCGTCTTTTGCTGCGCCAGTGCCGCCGGTCCCTGCAGCAAACCAACCGCCACGGCGGCGCTCGCAAGCGTCCGCCACATCATCCTGTTCATTACGCGTTTCCTCTGAGGGTTGCGGATTGACCACCCCCTGGGGAGATGCACTAATGTATTAGTGCATCGTTGGCGAGCCTCTCGCCGGGCGTAACGGCAATTCAAATGGATCAACCCGCAATCGGCCAGCGTCGTGTCGTCCCGCGATCGAGCGGGCTGCTCGACCGCGACCGTCAGGCGGCGCCGCAGGTGTTTGAGCGCCTGCGCGGCATGATCATCGCGCTGGAACTGCCGCCGGGCTCACCGCTGTCGCGCGCCGCGCTGGCAGAACAGTTCGGGGTGTCCTCGACGCCCATCCGCGACGCGCTGAAGCGGCTCGAGGAGGAAGGTCTCGTCGAGGTGTTCCCGCAATATGCGACGGTCGTCAGCCGGATCGACCTGCGCCGCGCGCAGCAGGCACATTTCCTGCGCCAGGCGCTCGAGCTGGAGATCGTGCGCGTGCTTGCGCTGAAACCGGACGAGGCGCTCGTCGCCCAGTTCAACTCAACCATCGCGCGGCAACAGCAGTTTGCAAAGGCCGGCGCCTTCGAGAAATTCATGGCCGCCGACAACGAGTTCCACGCGCAGCTCTACGAGGCCGCCGACAAGCAAGAGCTCTGGGCTCTCATCCGCAGCCGCAGCGGGCATATCGACCGGTTGCGCCGGCTGCATCTGCCCTCGCCCGGCAAGGCGCAGGATATCGTCCGCCATCACAAGCTGATCGCCAAGGCTATCGCCGGCGGTGAGCCGGAGGAAGCGCAAAAACATCTGCGAACCCATTTGTCGGGAACGCTGAGCGAGCTCGCGCAGATCCGCGCGCGGCATCCGCACTATTTCAACGACTGATGCGCGGCGCGTAGGCGTCGAACTGATTTTTCTTCGAATTGTCATCCCGCTTTGGCTCTTTGTATGAGCATGATCTTTTTCGGGAAACCGATTTCCACTTTTCCGGATCATGCTCTAGCATCAGTCGCCCGAGCCGGGATGACACCCCGTCGCTTGGTCCGGACAGAGGAAGGCCGCGACCGCACAGATGACGCTCACAACCAGACTCGCCGTCGCCATGATTGCGCTGGTTGCGATCGCAGTGGGCGCGGTCGCATGGCTGAGCTATCGCAACCTGGAACAGGCATTCGTGCCGCGCGTGCTCGACCGGATCGAGACCCATTCGCGCTTTGTGGCGGGCGACCTGACTTCCTATGCCGACAGCGCGCGCGCCGACATCGTGATCTTTCGCGATTTTGCCGCGGTGATCGGCATGATGCGAGCCCGTCTCAACGACGGGACGGATCCGGTCGATCATGTCAGCGAGGCGCTGTGGCGGGAGCGGCTGGAAAACCGCCTGGCCGCGCAGCTCGCGATCAAGCCGGCTTACGCGCGGCTGCGTTATATCGGCGTTGCCGATGGCGGGCACGAGATCGTCCGCGCCGACCGTTCAGGGCCGGACGGCGCCGTTCGCGCCGTGCCGGAGGCAGAGCTGCCGCGCGCCGGTGACGCGTCCTATTTCCGCGACACGCTCGCACTTGGTGTCGGCGGAATCTATGTCTCGCCGGTCGACTTGGACAAGGATGCCGGCGCGGCGCAGCCGGCGCCGATCCTGCGGGTGGCGACGACGGTGCCGGCGACCGACGGCAAGCCGTTCGGGATCATCCTGATCGAGATCGACATGCGGGGCGAGCTGGACCGCGTGCGGAGTTCGGTACGGCCCGGCGAAGCGGCCTATGTGGTCGACGGCCGGGGCAACTACCTCGTCCATCCCGACCGCACCCGTGAATTCGGCGCGCAGACAGGAGCCGATTGGCGGCGCGACTTTCCCTATCTGGCGTCGGCGCCGGGCACCACGCAGGCCTTCTCGCGCATGGTCGAAGGTGCGGGGGGACGGCCCAACGGCGTGGCGCTGGCGCCCGCGCTGCTCGTCGACAATCAATGGATCGCGGTGATCGAGACGGTTCCGAACGCCGTGTTCATGGCGCCGGCGGCGACGATCCGCAACAGCTCGATCGTCGTCGGCCTGCTCGCCGTGCTGGCCGCGGCGGGACTGGCGATCCTGATCGCGAGGTCGCTGATGCGGCCGATCCGGCAATTGACGGCGGCGATCGAGAGCGTCGCACAGAAGGGCACGGACGCAATTCCGGTCGACGCGCCGGGCGAGACCGGCGTGCTGGCGCGCGCCTTCGTGCGCGTGATCAATGAGGTGAACGCCAAGACGGTTGCGCTCGAGCGCGAGGTGGTCGAACATTTGCGGACCGAAGCCGCGCGGGACCGCCTGGCCGGGCGCGAGCGCCTGTTCAGCGCCGCGGTCGAATCCGCCAACGACGCCGTCATCACGCATTCGCTGGATGGCATCGTCACCGGCTGGAACCCGGCCGCGGAGCGGCTGTTCGGCTATACCGCGACTGAGGCGGTGGGCCGGCACATCTCGCTGATCGTGCCGCCCGACCGCGCCGCGGAGACAGACGACGTGGTGCGCCGGATCGGCTGGGGCGAAACGATCGCAAACAACGAGACCGTGCGGCTGCGCAAGGACGGCACACCGGTCGAGGTCTCGCTCTCGATCTCGCCGATCAAGTCGGCATCCGGCGCCATCATCGGCATCTGCAAGACCGCGCGCGACATGACCGAAAGCCGCAAGACGCAGGAGAATTTGCGCGAGAGCGAACAACTGGCGCGCGGCATCATCAACAGCGCGCTCGACGCCTTCGTGCAGATCGATCAGAAGGGCGTCATCCGCTACTGGAATCCGCAAGCCGCAAGCCTGTTCGGATGGCCTCACGAGGAGGCGCTCGGGAAGAACGTATTCGAGCTGCTCGGGCGGCCGGACGGCCCGCTCAGGGCGGCGCTGGGGGCCTTCCTGCAATCAGGCGGCGTACAGTTGCAACAGCCGCGCCGCGAGGTGCTGGCACGGCGGCGCGACGGCACGGAGTTCACCGCGGAACTGAGCATCGCCGCGCTGAAGACCCGCGACGGTTTCGTGTTCAACGGCTTCGTCCGCGACCTCACCGACAAGATCGCCGCCGAGGAGCGCATGAGGCAGGCGGAGAAGATGGAGGCCGTCGGCCAGCTCACCGGCGGCATCGCGCATGACTTCAACAACATCCTCACCGTCATCACCGGCACGATCGAGATCCTGGCCGACGCGGTGAAGAACGAGCCGCAGCTTGCCGCGATCACCAAGATGATCGACGAGGCGGCCGGGCGCGGCGCCGAGCTCACCCAGCATCTGCTGGCGTTCGCCCGCAAGCAGCCGCTCGACCCGCGCGAAATCGACGTCAACCTCCTGATCGTCGAGACCACCAAGCTGTTGCAGCGAACGCTCGGCGAGCACGTCGAGATTGAATCGATCTTCGAGGACGAGACCTGCCTTGCGGTCGTCGACCCCAACCAGCTCGTCACCGCAATCCTCAACCTCGCGCTCAACGCCCGCGATGCGATGTCCAATGGCGGCAAGCTCGTGCTCGAGACCGGCACCGTCTTCCTCGACGAAACCTACGCGAAACTGCAGGGCGACGTCCGGCCGGGGCGCTATGCTATGATCGCGGTGAGCGACACCGGCACCGGAATCCCCTCCGACATCATCGACAAGGTGTTCAATCCGTTCTTCACCTCGAAGGGTCCCGGCAAGGGCACCGGGCTCGGCCTGAGCATGGTCTACGGCTTCATCAAGCAGTCAGCGGGGCACATCAAGATCTACAGCGAGGAAGGCCACGGCACCACGGTCAAGATGTACCTGCCGCCAGCGGCCCGCGCGACGGCTACGATCGAGTCGACGGTCGCGGCGAAACTGGAAGGCGGGAACGAGACCATCCTCGTCGTCGAGGACGACAAGCTGGTGCGCGACTATGTGCTGACGCAATTGCACTCGCTCGGCTATGTCACGCTGGCTGCCGCAAACGCCGCGGACGCGCTCGCCATCACCCGCGCCGACCGGCCGTTCGACCTCTTGTTCACCGACGTGATCATGCCCGGCATGAACGGCCGCCAGCTCGCGGAAGAGATCCACAAGCTGAAGCCCGACGTGAAGGTGCTGTTCACCTCGGGCTACACCGAGAATGCCATCATCCATCACGGCCGGCTGGACGAAGGCGTGCTCTTGCTGGCGAAGCCCTATCGCAAGTCGGACATGGCGATCATGATCCGCAAGGCGCTCAGCGCATAGGGCTGCCAGCTCAAATGCGAAAGATGTTGCAATATCTCACAGCAAATAACGCTGTCGTCCCGGGCTTGACCCGGGACGCATAACCACAGGCATATGTGATGTAAAACGCTGTGGCCGCCCGTTCGCGCCGCAACCAACATTTGTGGTTATGGGTCCCGGCTCAAGGCCGGGACGGCGAATTAGGCCGAGCGCTGCTGTTGCTGCTGCGCGGTCATCACGATGCGGACGAGGTCGGCGGCATTCCTGGCGCCGAGCTTCTTCATGATGTTGGCGCGATGGTCTTCGATCGTGCGCGGGCTGATGCCGAGGTGACGTCCCGCTTCCTTGTTGGAAGCGCCCGCGGTGAATTGTTCCAGCACCTCGCGCTCACGCCGCGTCAATGGCTCGCGTCCCGGAAAATGCAGCGTTGATATCCGCGATGCGGAACTGTCGGCCTGGCGCCGCGTATAGGCGCCGATCGCCTCATCGAGGCGGGCGACGATCTCGCTGCCGCGGAACGGCTTCTCGATGAAGTCGAGGGCGCCGTTCTTGATGGCGCTGACGGCCATCGCGATGTCGCCCTGTCCCGAGATCATGAAGATCGGCGCCGGATAATCCTCGCCGTGCAGTTCCCTTAGAATATCGAGGCCGGATTTGCCGGGGATGTGCACGTCGAGCAGGATGCAGGCCGGCGTCCTGGTTCGCGCGACCGACAACAGCGCGGCGCCGTCGGCAAAACAGATCACCTGATAGCCGGCTGCGGACAGGACCATCGAAAGCGTGTCGCGGACGGCGGGATCGTCGTCGACTACGAAAATCTCCCCGCGGGAGGGGGCACTCTCAGCCATAGGTCATTCGTCCCTGAGTGGTGAAACCTGCAAACCGAACAATGGCTCCAATCGACATCGCACCGAACTGGCCCGTATTTGTACGGGACGACGGCTTAACGCACAAGTAGCAC
Source organism: Bradyrhizobium sp. 31Argb (assembly GCF_043638955.1). Taxonomy (NCBI): domain Bacteria; kingdom Pseudomonadati; phylum Pseudomonadota; class Alphaproteobacteria; order Hyphomicrobiales; family Nitrobacteraceae; genus Bradyrhizobium; species Bradyrhizobium sp. 31Argb. The sequence goes on from NZ_JBEGDB010000024.1 coordinate 42,808, forward strand.
CGGGGTCCCTAAAGATAGGCCACCGTGGAGAACGCGCATGCAGAAAGCTGCAAAAAGCGATATCGTCATTGAGGCCGTCGACGGAAACGACGCCTATCAATCAATCGTCTCGGACCTGATGTGTCTGATCGGGCAGGTGCAGGCGAGCCTGTTGCGGATTGAGAGCGCGATCGCCTGCGAAACCTCGCCTGCTTCCACTGACGCCGCCGACACCGGCATTATCGTGCTTGATGACGTCACGCCCCGCTACGCCAAAGCGGGGGCGGTGCTGAAGGCATGGGACGCCGGCCTTGGCGCGGCCCTCGAGTTCCTGCTCGAGGCCAAGGCGATGGAGCACCGCCCGAACTAGAGATTCTCGTTTTGACGCGTTTTCTTCAGGCGAACCGGTGTCCACTTCGCTCGAAAACGCTCTAGCTCGAGGTCTTGCGGCTTTCAGTTCCCTCCGCCGCGGCGACGCGCTTCTTCACAGGCTTGCCCCGGATGAACTGGATGTCCATCTCGGTGCCGTTGACGCGGACCAGTTCGCAGCGGCGGTAGGCAAGCCCGGTCGAGGACAGCAGCAGGAAGAATTCCTTAAGATTAAGGCCCTGGATGGAGCCTTCGACGTTCAGCGCCGCGTTATTTTCGGAGATGGCGTTGAGCACGCAATTGCGCCGCCAGGTTCCATCGATGGCCATGATGCACACCTCATAGCCGCGACTGAATGTCACCCGCTCCGCTGCCCTGCTGGTCTCCTTCATCTGTCAGCGTCCTCCGATCGCGGCCATCCTGGGCATCGCGGCAGCCGCCATCGGGGCGGCCGCCGGACGCGTGCCGGTCGGCCGATAGAGGCCGCGCTTTTCAGGACAGGGTTTGAAGACGTCGGTCAGGCCGACGACGGTTTCGGCCGCGCCGAGCACCAGGAAGCCGTCTGTCTCGAGCGACCTGGCGAGGCGGTTGAAGACATTGATCTTGGTGTCCTGGTCGAAATAGATCAGGACGTTGCGGCAGAAGATGACGTCGAAAGTGCCGAGCTGCGAGAAGTCGTGCAGCAGGTTGAGCTGCCGGTGCTGCACCATCGCGCGGATGTCGGCATTGACCTGCCAGATCTCGCCGTTCTGCTTGAAATACTTGACCAGCAATTGGATCGGCAGGCCGCGCTGCACCTCGAACTGGCTGTAGATTCCGGCCTTGGATTTCTCCAGCACGTCCTGCGACAGATCGGTCGCGAGGATCTCGGTGCGCCAGCCCGCAAGCTGCGCGCTCATCTCCTTCAGGCACATCGCCAGCGAATAGGGCTCCTGCCCGGTCGAGCCGGCGGCGCACCATATCCGGATCGTCCTGCGGCCCGCCCGCGCCTTCAACAGCTCCGGGATGATCGTATCGCGGAAATGATCGAACGGCGCCTTGTCGCGGAAGAAGAAGGTCTCGTTGGTGGTCATGGCCTCGACCGCCTGCGCGATATGGCGGGCCGATCCGCCCCTCATCTTCTGCACGAGATCGTCGATGCCGGAGAGGCCGCATTTGCGCGACAGCGGCAGCAGGCGGCTTTCGATCAGATATTGCTTGTCCGCGGACAGGTCGAGACCGGAATGGTCCTTGAGCAATTTACGCAGATACTCGTAGTCGGAAGCGTTCACGGCGGCCTCTCAGCGCAAGGGATTTTCGAACGATCAGGCGGGCATCGAGGCTGCGATCAGGCCGACTGCGTGGAACTTGGCGGCGATGATGTCCTTGTCGAACGGCTTCATGATGTATTCGTCGGCGCCCGCGTCGAGCGCGCGCGAGATGTGATCGATATTGTTCTCGGTCGTGCAGAACACGACCCTGGGCAGGTCACCGCCGGGCAGCCGGCGCAGATGGAGCAGGAATTCATGGCCGTCCATCACCGGCATGTTCCAGTCGAGCAGCACCGCTGCGGGCATGGCGCGCCGGCAGGCGTCCAGTGCCCGCTCGCCGTTCTCGGCCTCGATGATCTGGAAATTGAGTTCTTCCAGGAAGCGGCGCGCGATTTTCCGCACCACGCTGGAATCATCGACGACAAGGCAGGTCCGCGCCTGCTCGCCGACACGGGGATCGTCCATCTGAATTCGCCTCTCGATTGTTCTTGTAGATGCTGGTCAATCGATAGGCCTTGGCGGCTCACAACCACTTAATTTTACCGTCCGTGTGAATACGGATGGCATGTTGATACCGTGCGGCGCGGCCGATGCCGGACACGTCGGAATCGATCGCTGCCGCGTACCGGCACGAAGGCAATGAATTCGTTGGAGTTTTCGCGTGCGAGGGCGGGCCGGCAGGCTCAGGCCGCGGCGCGCTGCTGCTCGCGCTGCATCAGCTTGCGGATTTCCTTGAGCGCCTTGTAAAGCGCGCCATCCGCCACATGACGGTTAACCAGATCGAGCGCCTCGCCCGTGCTGGCGTCGGCCTCCCGCAGCTCCTTGGCGAAACCGAGATAGGCGGCCCGATAACGCTGGACCTCGTTCTTCAGATACATGGTCTGGACGCAATGATAGAGCCGCCTCGCCGGGGTGTTGGCGGTCTCCGCGGTCACGGTGTCCCGTTCGCGCAGGATAGGCGCTTCGCCGTCGATCAGGAAGGAAGTGCGGGTGCCGGAGTTGATCAGCACGGTCTCGCCGATGACGATCCGTTCAAACGGCTTCAGCTCGACGCGTAACGGCATGATCGTCTCCTTTTCTAGGCAACGGCTTTTCTAGGCAACGGCTTTTCTAGGCAACGGCTTTTCTAGATAAAGACCTGGGCGTTTGCTCGCCCTCGATCTTCGAAATCTTCGTCGCGCAAACCGGCGTTGGGCACGCCGCCATCCGGTCTCGCAATTCGTCAGTCCGAAAGCGGCGGAGTTGCCTCCGCCGCTTCCGTGTTCGGTTTCGTCGCAGCGCTCAGCGGAGGAGCTGGAGCACGCTCTGCTGGCTCTGGTTGGCGAGCGCCAGCGCGGACACCGCGATCGACTGGCGGGTCGACAGCGCCTGGCTGTTGGCCGCTTCCTCGTTGGTGTCGGCCAGCGTCAGGTTGGACGAGCCGGTCTGCAGCACGTTGATCAGGTTCTTGGAGAAGTCCTGACGGATCTGCACGACCGACAGGTTCGAGCCGAAGGCCGACGCCTGCGAACGCAGCGTGCTCGACGCGTTGTTCAGCGAAGTGAGAACCTTTTGGGTGCTGTCGTTGTCGATGAAGTCGGTCCCGGAAGTCAGCGCCGCCAAGCCGAGGCCGCCCGGATCGTCGGTCACGCCGTTGATCGTCAGCGACGACTTGCCGGTTTCGTTGAACACCAGCTTGAGCTGGTCGCCGTTCAGCAGGTTGATGCCGTTGAAGGAGGCATCCTGCGCCGTCGTCTTGATCTGGTCGATCACAATATTGTACTGGCGCACCAGATCCGCGCGGGTGTTCTGCGCGTTGATGTCCTTGACAGGTGCGGTCGTGGTGAGGGTCCCGAGCAGGCCGCTGGCACCCGTGGCGCTGCCGGTGATCTTGCCAGTCAGATCAACCGACGCATCGTCGTTCGCAGTCGTGATGCTCAGCTTGCCATCGCTGGAGATCGAAGCCGTCAGGTTGCTGTCTGCGAGCTTCTTGTTCAGGTCGTCCAGGGTATTCACCGCACCGGCGCCGGTTCCGATGGTGATGGTCTGAGCCGCCTTGCTGCCGATCGCATCGATGCTGAGGACCTGATTATTCTTGGTATTGGTCGGCTTGGTCTCACCTGTCGTCAGGCCGAGCTTGGCGAGGACGGTGCCGGTTCCACCGAGGGTGATGCTGTTGGTCTTGTCGGTGGCGGCGTTGCTGATGGTCAGAACGTTGCCCGCGCTGATCGACGATGTGCCTCCAGTGATGCCGTCGATCGCCGCAAGGACGTCGCTGACCTTGCCGCCGGTGGTCGACGACAGGCTGATCGTCACGTTGCCGGTGGTGGCATCGGTTGTGGATGCAGCATCGGCCGCGGCGCCCGTCACGAAACTGATCGTCTTGCCATTGACGGTAAAGGAGTCGTTATTCGCGAAACCGGCAGCCGCCAGCGTTTCCGTACCAGCCAGGTTGGCCACCGCAGTGCCCGATACGGTCGCAGCCGTGTCTGCATCGCCGAGCAGGTTCGTGGCAGTCGCGCCGGTTACGGCCGCCGACGTGGCGGTCGACTTGGAGGAATAGCCCGAGGTCGCCTGCAGCGCCTGGTTGGCGATCGACTTGGCGCTGTCGACCAGCTTCTGCAGCGAGGTGATGCCGGTGTTGGCGGCCTGCAGCACCTGCACGCCATTGCCGATGCCATCGAGCAGGTTGTTGATGTCGCTGGCGCGGTTGTCGAGCGAGGCGGCGGTGAAATAGTTGGTGGGATTGTCGAGGGCCGAGTTGACCTTCTTGCCAGTCGAAAGGTGGCTCTGCGTGGTGGCGAGTAGATCAGCGGTCGACTGCAGCGAGAGCAGGTTCTGGCGAACCGAAGACGAAAGAATAATGCCGGACATAGTTTGATACCCTTCTGGATGAACACACGATTGACGCAGCCGCCGGAAATTTCACTCCCGCGACCGTGCCACACTGTTCCGGCGGCGCTACCCGTTCGTTAAATCGCTCCTCAGTACAAATACCCAGAAACTCCACGCGCAGACGCATTTCTCAGTAGTTCTACTGAGATAATCGCAAGTGTGAATGCGCAGATCGAAACAGCAGCACGCACGATGGATTGCGATTGCGGATCGCACGCGGCAGGCAAATCTCGTCGTCGACAGACAAAGCGAGTGTGATGGATTTGTGCTCTTCACCGCGATCGAGAGAGCGTCGCGCCAAGACTTTGATTCAAATCGTCGTCGCGCGGCTTTCTTTTCGAATTCTGTAGGAATGTTTCGTGCTTGTCTCGTCGGAGAAGACAGCCACGTTGCGCTAAAGCATTTTCGGTTCTGATGGAATCAGAACCGAAGCTCTAGATTCTTGTTTTGACGCGTTTTCTGCGCAGATAGGTCTACGCAGTCTGCGTAAACATGATTGCTATGCGAACCGGTGTCCACTGAGCTCGAAAACGCTCTGAGCAGCGGAACCTGCGTCGCTGAGGCCACAGTCGCCGGCGAGTATCAAACGACATCCGTCAAATGGACAGGTTTTCCTTGCCCGCGATGCGCGGCAAGGCCATCTTGCAACTCGGGCAGCGTGTGTCGGCTGCCAGGCCGAGATACACGCTAGCAATGAGGCAGGAGACTGCTTTGGATTCGGTTCCTCGTCCGCTAAACGGATTCTTGTCCGCACTATCGGCATCCGATTTCGAACTGATCCGCCCGCATCTGCGCACAGTCGATCTCATCCAGGACATGGTCCTCGTCGAGGCCGGCGAAATAGTCAAGCGTGCCTACCTGCCGCACAAGGGTGCGATTTCCCTGGTCGTGAAGGTCGGGCGCGGCGAGCACGTGCAGATCGCCTTGGTCGGGCGCGACAGCATCTTCGGCGCGTTCGCCGCGCTGGGGGACGCGACCGCACTGAACAGCGCGGTGGTGGTGGTGCCCGGCATCGCTTCGACCATCGACCTCGAGCAGCTTCGCTTCGCCGCCGACCAGAGCGCGACGCTGCGCTACGCGCTGGCGCGGCACGGACTTGCGGTCGATGCGAAGGTCCAGCAGACCGCCGGCTGCAACGCTTCGCACACCGTGGAATCGCGGCTCGCACGATGCCTCCTGCACACTCGCGACCTGTCCGGAAGCGACAAGATCGTGCTGACGCAGGAAGCAATAGCGCAGATGATCGGCGCGCGCCGCAACAGCGTCTCGCTGGTCGCGCACACGCTTCAGCAGGCGGATTTCATCCACTACAGCCGAGGCCATATCGAGATCACCAATCTCGACGGCCTGATGAAGACCTCTTGCGAATGCTACGCGACGGTGAAAGCCCAATACACCCGCCTGATTCAGGGGTGTGAATCGGTTACGCCATAAGCGCAACCGCGCGCTTGCTTCCCGGGTGGAAACCCGGCCGTACTTCTACGGCTCTCAATTTTCACGGACGGCTAAGCTTAACCGGCGATAATCGACGTGAACACGGGAGAGGTGACATGTTCACGTTCGAAACGACGGACCAGAAGGAAGCCAGGCGTTTTCGTATCGCACAGTTCAACGGCAGGACCGTGACCGCACGTTCGGCCGGCGCGACGGTCACAGGTCACGTTCGATCCATCGTGGAAAACAAGTCGAGCGTTCCGGCGGCCTGGACCATCACGATCATCCCGGAGACGCCGAAGCCCGCCACTGCGAACCTGCGGTCAGCCCCGCGCATCCACACCTTCGCGGAAGATTACCTCTGAACGACGTAGCCCGGGTGGAGCGAACGCGTAACCCGGGAGATTCACGCAGGTGTCGACCGCGGCCCCGGGTTACGCTGGCGCTTCACCCGGGCTACGATGCTATCAATTTGAATCGAATCGTTATTTGCTTAAGCGCAAGCTCCGCGCAAGTGCGTCGTGCTTTATGACGCTTCACTGCCCCGCCTGCGGCGTGCGTTGCCGCCTCTGGCTGCCATCCAATCCATCGCGCTCGACAGATCAGGACGACTGCATCAGCGCCTTGCGGACGAGCTCGGCGGTGTTGCGCGCGCCGAGCTTGCGCATCGCTTCGGCGCGATGGCTTTCGAATGTCCGCGGGCTGATCTTCATGTGCAGCGCGCCCTGCTTGTTCGAATAGCCCTCGCTGATGAGACGGAGCACCTCGCGCTCGCGCCTGGTGAGCGGCTTCTGGCCGGCCTTGGATGTAACCGTCACCTTTGGCGGCCGGCTTTCGTCCTTGATGTGCGCGGGCGGATTGTCCCATCCGGCCTTCTGATCGATGACGGTAGCGGCTCCCGGATGAATCTCCGAAATCTGCTTCAGCATCGCGCAGACGCGCTCGGTCTGCTGCAGGGCGTTCTCGACCACCTGCTGCAGGTAGATTCGGGCTGCCGGCGAATGCGCGAACTGATGACTGTGCTGCTTGATCTCGTTCATGTAGAGCAGGAGCGCCGTCATCGGACCGTTGAACTGACGCGCGATCGCAGCGCCCGCCTCTTCCGTCGCGCGCGCACGCTGTGCAGCGAGTTCCACAATCTCACGATTGCTCTCGAATGGGGCGCGGTCTTCCATCCACTTCGACAGATGTGACCCGTCGGCTCGATGCTCGTGCTGTGTCATGCGACCGATCTAGCGACCCTAAGGCTGTTTCCGCGTTAACTCGGCACTCAGTAGGAATACTGAGAACGCGACCATGTGTTGCCAGCTCACAAGGAAATAGAGGCAGACGCGCCTAGAGTTTGCAACAATTCTCGCAGGAATGTGGCAAATCTCAGTATTTCTACTCATCGGGAAAATACTGGAATTGTGGCGAAATGGCGTAATTTCACAAGCATATTTGTGAGTTCCATGAGGCGGTTCCCGAACGCGCAGCGAATCACCGATGACGCGAATGGAAACCGCATCATCGATGCGCGAGTTCGAGAGTTTTCCAGAGAACGCTTATGCGGGCCTGACGACGATCACGCGGCGCTTGCGCTGACATGACACGAACATGGGGCCGGAGTGATGTGTGCGCGAGAAGTCAACCCGTTGCAGGGCATTGCTGCATGATTTGTGATCGATGCGCGGCGCCACGCACCGGGGTTTGCGATTTACAGCCTTCACCGGCACCGCAATGATCGTGATCTCAATCTTCACAACGATGAAGGGAGACCGCGATGGCGCGAGTAACCGGATCATGGCTTGCGATGGCGACACTTGCTTGCGCCTTGGCGTTCGCATCGGCCGCGACTGCGCAGACCGCGCCCGCGGAGGGCACGGCGCCGCCGACGGCCGACAATGCGGTGATGATCACGGTGTTCCTGAAGCACGATCAGTCGCGCCCGCTCAGCGAACTCAACGCACAGCTCGAGAAGCAGGGCTACTACAAGGCCTTTCCGCCCGCGGGCGTCGAGGTCGTGAGCTGGTACGTGATGATGGGCATCGGCCAGGTGGTGACGCTGCGGCTGCCGGCATCGCGGCTCCGCGAGGTCAATCGCGTGCTCGAGGACAAGGCCTGGGGCGCCTATCGCACCGAATTCTATCCGACCTACGATTACAAGGCGGTCGGCATGGCCGCACACGAGAAAGCGCAGTAGGGCATCGATCGGCCGTTTTGGCATGGCGCGGCTGAAGGCGCCATGCCTCATGGCAAGGCGCCCTTGCCCTCGGCTTGCGCCATGGCAGTCAGCTCGGCTTCGCTGATCGTCGCTCCGGATGCATCGAGCACCGAGACCATGCGAAATCCGTCGTCGCGAAACTCCTCCACCTTTCCCAGCGCCGATGCCGCCGTTGCGAGGATGACGGAGACGCCGCCTGCACCATTCCTCGCAAATACCCGGAACATGATCTCCCCGGCTCCTGATGTGCTCTACGCCGCCAGCGCGACGCGCGAGGTCGATTTCCGCCGGTACGGCTTGCCGCCCGGCGATCCCGAGGGATCGGGATCGAGCGCCGACAGCGCTTCAAGCACCTCATCGACGCTGACGGCACACTTGGCGCCGGGAAGTTCACGCAATGCCGGACTGGACGAAACTGCGGCCGCGTCCGACGCCCATGAGGCCAGCACGGCGCGCTTTTCCGCCGTCGACAGCCGCGCATCCGCCAACACGTCGCGCGGATGGTCGTAAGCCGAGGCGGGGTGCAGGATGACATTCAAATCGACGACATTGTCAGTGTGATCGATCATTTGGTTGCTCCCAATGCTTGTCAGACAAGTTTCAACCGTCCCGCCCGGCACTTGGACCGGGCGGGGTGTGCATCGCCGTGCCGACGACGTTACGCCGCTTTTGCTTCGAGTTGCTGCACGCTGCTCGCGGGAGCGCCATCAATGGCGATCCGCCGCGGCTTCATGGCCTCGGGCACCTCGCGGACCAGCTCGATTTTCAGTAGTCCGTTGTCGAACGCGGCGCTCTTCACCTGCACGTAGTCGGCGAGATTGAAATGCCGCTTGAACGGCCGCGCCGAGATACCGCGATAGAGGTATTCGCGTTCGGCCTTGTCGGACTTGCAGCCTTCAATCGTGACCACGTTGCTCTCGGCCGTCACCGAGATCTCGTCGGGCGAGAAGCCCGCGAGCGCAAGCGATATTTGGTAGCGATCTTCGCCGAGCCGTTCGATGTTGTAGGGCGGGTAGTTGTCCTCGCCGGCGCGGGCCGCGGCATCGACGAGGTCGAACAGGCGGTCGAACCCGATGGTCGAACGCCACAGGGGAGCAAAGTCGTAGCTGCGCATAACCAAGTCCTCCAATGAGCAAGTTGGATACGAGCGGCACCGGACACGACCGGTGCCCGTCCTAGTCCGGGCCCATCAGGCGCCCGGACGCCATCCACCGGATGGCGAAAAAAAATCTTGGAAAAGGCCGATCCAGTTTCAAGGGGAGGTCGCGAAAAAATTTTGGTATCCTCGACGCGAGGGGATCAGGCCGAAATAGTGGCACTCACCGCGATATCGTAGTGACGACAAACAACGGGCCCGCTGCGCCCCCGTTAGCGGGAAGCGCAGCCAGGGAGAGGCGACGGACCAAGGCCTCAGGCGTGGGCCCTCGGCTGCTGGCTCAGCTTCTTCGCCAGCGTTTTCAAATCTTCGACCCGCCGGCTGCATAAGAGCCGGGTGAATTCGTCGGCATCGATGGTGGGTTGCGGAAAGACGGGCGGTTGGCGCAACTCCCGGCGCCGCCAGAACAGCCGGGAGAGACGCTGCAGCAGCTTCATTTTCTTGAGCCTCGATGAGAGCCTGCGCGGATAAGTCACTGGGCCGGTCCTTGGTTCCGCGCGTTAGCATTCTCCCCACTTTTTTCCGTCACTGGCAAGCCCTTCCGCACATCCACGCCGTTCCGATTCGCACCCGCGTAATGATGCTGGGCGACAATCTTGCCGGCCGCAGCCGCCGGGCTCATTCTTCCGGCGCCACGCCTTCAGGGGGAAGACAGATGCCTGCGCCGGACCTCAACCGCGCTCCGATGGGCGGCACGCTCGTGCCAGGCGGAGCGACATTCCGGGTCTGGGCGCCGCGGGCCAGCGCGGTCCATGTCTCCGGCGACTTCAACGATTGGAGACAGGATGCCGGTTCGCTGATGTCGGAGATCGGCGGCGGGCACTGGGCGAGCTTCGTGCCTGGCCTGAAGGACGGCGACGCTTACCTGTTCTATGTCGAGGGCGTCGGCTCGTTCGGCTTCAAGCGCGATCCGCGGGCGCGGCTGTTGAGCGTCCAGCCGTCCTTCCCTGCCTGCCATTCCGTGCTGCGCGATGCCGGGCGATTTCCCTGGCACCTCGAGCGCTTCGTGCCGCCGGCATTCAACGACCTCGTCGTCTACCAGCTTCACGTCGGGACGTTCGCGCCGCATCCGGAAAACACGGATGGCAAGTTCTTCGACGTGATCGAGCGCGTGCCGCACCTGGCCGCGCTCGGCGTCAATGCCATCGAGCTGCTACCGATCCAGGAATTCCCGACCACGTTCAGCATGGGCTATAACGGCGTCGATCTCTATAGCCCGGAGAACCAATATGCCGAGGCCAACGAGGCAAAGCTCAGCCGCTACGTGGATCGCACCAACGCGATCCTCCAGGCGGCCGGCCACGCGCCCTATGCCGGCGTCGACACTCTCAGGCACAGCGACGACCAGCTCCGCGCGCTGATCGACGTCTGCCATGTCCATGGCATCGCTGTGATCTTCGACGTCGTCTACAACCACGCCGGCGGCGGGTTCGATGACAAGAGCTTGTGGTTCCTCGACCGCGAGGTGCCCGGCGACAACAACAACAGCCTCTATTTCACCGACCAGGGCTGGGCGGGCGGCTTGGTGTTCGCGTTCTGGAACGATGGCGTCAAACAGTTCCTGATCGACAACGCCACGTTCCTCTATGAGGAGTATCGGATCGACGGCTTCCGTTTCGACGAAGTCAGCGTGATCGACCGCTTTGGCGGCTGGACCACCTGCCAGGACCTCACCTCGACCTTGCGCGCGCAAAAACCCGAGGCGATCCAGATCGCCGAATATTGGCCGGCGTATTGCCTCACCTGAGGATGTTACTTTCGCTTGACGGATGTAGCTCCGACTGTCGGCCGGTCCGAGGTTGCGTCATTGCTCGCAGGATCGGAGGGACTGGGGACGTCGCGGAGTGCCCATCACACGCAGCGGCGGCCCCAGTCCCGGCATCACCGGCCAGTGCCGCACCCTCAGCCGTGCGCGTGATAATCGTCTCGGCTGCTTTGCGTCTGAGCGATCGCAACAAGCGCTGCACGATGGTGTGCTGCGGCGGACCGAACTGTTCGGGGCGTTGT
>NZ_JBEGDB010000250.1:0-11844 GCF_043638955.1 Bradyrhizobium sp. 31Argb
CGCGAAACTACTTCGCCGTCGTCGCCATTGCCGCCACTCTGCTCTGGATAAGGTAACTGTCCACACGGCCTAGGGCTTATCCTGCGCCTCTACAGCAATCCGGCGAGCTTGCCAGGGTACAATCCGGATCTGCGCTTCATCGACCAAATGGGCTTGCTCATGGTCTGGGGCAGCCTATTGCTGTTCATCGATCTGATCGCCCTTGTCATCATTTATGAACGGCTTGGAAAAATGGTGACGAATACCGTCCCCGGGCGGATGTTCATCAGCTTGGCGCTTGTGTTGAGCTTCGATCAGGTCTTCTTCTACCTGGGGCTGCATCTCCTTACAGGCGTACCAGAATCGGCATTGTACGGCGGGTGGATCGCCAAGATCGCCGCGGCTGCCTTCTTCAGCCTCATGATGACCGCATATCTTCGCGTCGTTGAACGGGAGACTCTTCCCGTGCAATCGCGTCGCGCCGCGGATGTGTTCGATCGCCTGACTTACCGGCATCGCTACGAGAAGCTTGCTGAGCGGGTTGGCAAGGATGCGCTGACGGGACTTCAGGATCGCGGGCAGTTCGATGCCAAAGGGGCGGCAATGCTGCAGGCAGCTTCTCAATCGGGCCTGTCGCTTAGTCTCATGATGATCGACATCGATCACTTCAAGTCGATCAACGACAGCCGCGGCCACGTCGTTGGCGATGGCGTGATCCGCAAGGTGGCCGAGACGATTGTCGCCTCAAAGCGTGAGGGTGACGAGCTGTTTCGATATGGCGGGGAAGAGTTCGCATTGCTGTGCCCGCAGACGCCCCCAGGCGCCATGGCGCTGGCAGAACGCATTCGGGCGGCTGTGGCCGACAGCAATCATCCAGAACTGGAGCGGGCGGTGACGGTGAGCATTGGCATCGCCACCTTTCCAACGCATGCCAGGGCTTTTCGGGAGCTGCTCGAAAAGGCGGATGCTGCCCTTTATCGGGCGAAGGCGTCAGGCAGGAACGGAGTTATCGGCGCGGACGCCTAAATGTTTGGTGGCGGCGGCGATATCCAGCCGTGTCGCATCGACCTCGCCCTGCACGAGCAGTGGCTCCGGTCGCAAGAGGTAGAACACGGAAAGCGCGACGACGACAGCTGCGACGACACCGACGATGATGGAAGGAGTGTCGCGCTGCGTGCATTCTCCTCCGGGGTAAGCTCGCCATCTTCGTGCCCCGGCGCGATCGTGGGGTCGACGCCAGGCGCATTCCCAACATGCCGAAATTTCCCGGAGCAGGTGGGGAACTTTTCGCTTGTGTGCACTTTGTACCTTACTGGCCCGTGTCCGCGGGCGGTTGACGTAGATGTTGTGCCCTTCGTTGGTCGGACACCAGACCGGGGTATGAGGCGGGCATCGATACTCCTTTTGAAGACGAAGCGGTCATTCGGAGGATGCTTGTCCAAATGACTTCAATGTTGAAGCTCAGCTCGAAGTTCACTGCATGCGCTGTCGTGCTGGCCTTCGCGATGGTTCTGTCGGTCGCGGCGTATGCCAGAGGTGGCGGTGGCCATGGTGGGGGTGGTGGCCATGGCGGCGGCTTTCACGGCGGTGGCTTTCACGGCGGCGGCTTCCATGGTGGAGGCTTTCGTGGTGGCGGCTCCCACTTCGGCGGAAGAAACTTCGGTGGCGGCCGTGCAATCGCCGCGAGACCTCATTTTGCCCCGCGGATAGGCCGTTCGTTTGCGCGGCCGAGCTTCCATGGCGGCCGTTCGTTCAGCCAGCGATCGTTCGCGCCGCACAACAGAGCCGCGGCGGTCGGCGCCTCCGCGCTTGCGGCGAGGCACGTCAACGTGGCGCGGAACGCCAACGCCGTGCGGCGTTCACTGAACGCGCGCCCCATCAACCGAGCGCTGAACAGCACCGTCGCGTTGCGCGATCCGCGCACCCGCGCGTTCATCACTGCGAGCTTAGCCACGGCGGCGTGGCACGGTGGCAACTGGTCGTGGTGGCGTCACCGCGATGGCGGTTTTGGGTGGGTCGGCCCCTTGTTCTGGCCGTTCGCTTTCTATGACATTTATGACTACACCTTCTGGGGCTATCCCTATGATGATGCGTTCTGGGGCTATGGCTACCCGGACCTCTACGCTGGCATCTTCGGCCTTTACGGCTATGACGACCTGATGGGCTATGCGGGCTACCTGCCGCGCTATGCTGGCCGGCGCGGAGGCAACTTCGACACCTATGCCTATGCGCCGTCGAACGGCCGGACCAACCTCGCGCAAATGTGCGGCGACGATAGCCGCGTGATTGCCGGGCTGCCGATCGAGGCATTCCAGAATGCAATCCAGCCGAACGAGGCACAGCGCGCCGCGCTCGAAGAACTCGCCAACGCTTCGGAAAAGGCGGCTGCAGCCCTCAAGACCTCCTGCCCCACCGACGTTGCGCTCACGGCGCCGGGCCGGCTTGCAGCGATGCAGCAGCGCATCGAAGCGATGATCGTCGCGGTGCAGACGGTGCAAGGGCCGCTCGAGAAGTTCTACGGCCTCCTGAGCGATGAGCAGAAGGCGCAGATCAATGCACTTTCGACGACACGCCAGCGTCCGGGCCGAACCGCGGCGAGAGCCGGCCCGACCGGACCAGCCTGCGATGTGACGCAACCGGCGCTGAGCGAGTGGCCGACCGCCACAATCGATCAATCGGTCAGGCCGACCGACCAGCAGCGCCAATATCTTGACGCGCTTCAGGGCGCCGCTGCCCATGCCGCGGATACGTTGAAGGCATCGTGTCAGATCCGGCCGGAGGACGCGCTGACGCCGCCGGCACGCCTTGCAGCCGTCGCCCGGCGGCTCGACACGATGCTGCAGGCGGTGAAGACCGTGCGCACGGCGATGGATGACTTCTATGGATCGCTGACCGACGAGCAGAAAGCGGCCTTCGATGCGATCGGTCCGCAGCAGGCTGGCGGGCGTCGATACGTCCGCGGGCGTGCGTGATCCGGCGTTCGCCAGCGGCTCACATCTGCCGCTCGACCAGCTTCAGCTTGAGCTCGGCGATCGCTTCCGAGGGGTTGAGGCCCTTGGGGCAGGCCTTGGCGCAGTTCATGATGGTGTGGCAGCGATAGAGGCGGAACGGGTCCTCGAGATTGTCGAGCCGTTCGCCGGTGGCTTCATCGCGGCTGTCGGTGACCCAGCGGGTTGCCTGCAGCAGCGCGGCGGGGCCGAGGAAGCGCTCGCTGTTCCACCAGTAGCTCGGGCACGAGGTCGAGCAGCAGGCACAGAGGATGCACTCATAGAGGCCGTCGAGCTTCTCGCGGTCCTCGTGGCTCTGCTTCCATTCCTTCTGCGGCGTCGGCGTGACCGTCTTCAGCCACGGCTCGATGGACGCGTATTGCGCATAGAAATTGGTGAGATCGGGGACGAGGTCTTTCACCACCGGCTGATGCGGCAGCGGATTGACCTTCACCGCGCCGTCCTTCACGTCATGCATCGACTTGGTGCAGGCGAGCGTGTTCTGGCCGTCGATGTTCATGGCGCATGAGCCGCAGACGCCCTCGCGGCAGGAGCGGCGGAAGGTCAGCGTCGGATCGATGTGGTTCTTGATCCAGATCAGGCCGTCCAAGACCATCGGTCCGCAATCGTTGGTGTCGACATAATAGGTGTCGACGCTCGGATTCTTGCCGTCGTCCGGATTCCAGCGATAGATCTTGAACTCGCGCGTCTCGGTCGCGCCGGCCGGCTTCGGCCAGGTCTTGCCGCCTGAGATCTTCGAGTTCTTCGGAAGCGCGAATTCAACCATGCTTGCAAGCCTTCGCTGTCGTCATCAATACACACGCGCCTTGGGCGGGATGTACTGCACGTCGTTGGTCATCGTGTAATCGTGCACCGGGCGGAACTCGATCGTCGTGTTGCCCTTCTGATCGAGCCAGGCCAGCGTGTGCTTCATCCAGTTCTTGTCGTCACGATCAGGGAAATCCTCGCGGGCATGCGCGCCGCGGCTCTCGGTGCGGTTGGCCGCCGAATCCATGGTGACGACGGCCTGCACGATCAGATTGTCGAATTCCAGCGTCTCGATCAGATCAGAATTCCACACCAGCGAGCGGTCGGAGACCGAGATGTCGCCAATGCCGCCATGCACCTTGTGGATCAGGTTCTTGCCTTCCTGCAGCACTTCGCCGGTGCGGAACACCGCGCAATTGGTCTGCATCACATGCTGCATGCTGTCGCGCAGCTTGGCGGTCGGCGTGCCGCCCGAAGCATTTCGGAAATGGTTGAGCCGGCCCAGCGCCAGGTCGGCGGAATCCTTCGGCAGTTCCGGCTGCTTGCTGTTGGCCGTCAGTTTCTCGGCGCAGCGCAGCGCAGCAGCCCGGCCGAACACCACGAGGTCGATCAGCGAGTTGGAGCCGAGCCGGTTGGCGCCATGCACGGAGACGCAGGCCGCTTCCCCGATCGCCATCAGGCCGGGCACCACCGCATTGTCGTCGCCGTCCCGCTTCGTCAGCACTTCGGCGTGGAAGTTGGTGGGGATGCCGCCCATGTTGTAGTGCACCGTCGGCACGATCGGGATCGGCTCGCGGGTGACGTCGACATTGGCGAAGATGCGCGCCGATTCGGAGATGCCAGGCAGCCGCTCCTGCAGCACCTTCGGATCGAGATGATCGAGGTGCAGGTAGATGTGGTCCTTCTTCTTGCCGACGCCGCGGCCTTCGCGGATCTCGATGGTCATCGCGCGCGAGACCACGTCGCGCGAGGCGAGGTCCTTGGCGGAAGGCGCATAGCGCTCCATGAAGCGCTCGCCCTCGGAGTTGACGAGATAGCCGCCTTCGCCGCGGGCGCCCTCGGTGACGAGGCAGCCGGCGCCGTAGATGCCGGTCGGGTGGAACTGCACGAACTCCATGTCCTGCAGCGGCAGGCCGGCGCGCAGCACCATGCCGCCGCCGTCGCCGGTGCAGGTATGCGCCGAGGTGCAGGAGGCGTAGGCGCGGCCATAGCCGCCGGTGGCGAGGATGGTGGTCTGGGCGCGGAAGCGGTGCAGCGTGCCGTCGTCGAGCTTGATCGCGATCACGCCGCGGCAGACGCCCTGGTCGTCCATGATCAGGTCGATGGCGAAGAACTCGATGAAGAACTCGGCCGCGTGCCGCAGCGACTGGCCGTACATCGTGTGCAGCATCGCGTGGCCGGTGCGGTCGGCGGCGGCGCAGGTGCGCTGCGCCTGGCCCTTGCCGTAGTCGATCGTCATGCCGCCGAACGGACGCTGGTAGATCTTGCCGTCCTCGGTGCGCGAGAACGGCACGCCCCAATGCTCGAGCTCGTAGACCGCCTCCGGCGCGTTACGCACCATGTATTCGATCGCGTCCTGGTCGCCGAGCCAGTCCGACCCCTTGACGGTGTCGTACATGTGCCAGCGCCAGTCGTCCTGATGCATGTTGCCGAGCGAGGCCGAGATGCCGCCCTGTGCCGCGACCGTGTGCGAGCGGGTCGGAAACACCTTGGTGATGCAGGCGGTGCGGAGGCCCGCTTCCGAGCAGCCGACCACCGCGCGCAGGCCGGCGCCGCCGGCGCCAACGACGACGACGTCATAGGTGTGGTCTTCGATCGGATAGGCTTTGCCGTTCGTGGCCGGGCCACTGCCATTGGTGGCCTTGCCGTTACCTTCAGCGGCCATAAGTCATACTCCCGAGGATAATTTAAGGAGCGCGTAGATCGAGGCCAAGGCCACCGCAGCGCAGAAGAAATTGTTGGCCATGATGCTGGCGAGCTTCAGCTTCTCGTTATGCACATAGTCCTCGATCACCACCTGCATGCCGATCTTCATGTGCCAGGTGCTGGCGACGATGAAGAGCAAGAGGATGATCGCGATCGGCAGCGAGCCGAGGATCTGTGCCGCGCCGGCGTGGTTGCGGCCGACCAACGTCAGGATCACGAACAGCACCGGCACGATCAGCAGCGTCATCGCCATCGCGGTGAGGCGCTGGCGCCAGAAATCGGTGGTGCCGGAATGCGAGGCGCCGAGATTGCGGACGCGGCCGAGCGGCGTGCGCATCGAGGAACGAGAGTCGCTCATCGTCCGCCTCCGATCGCGTAAGCGATGATCCAGATCAGCACGGTGAGCACGATGCCGCCGATCAGCGCGGCCCAGGTCAGGGCTTCCCGTTCATTGGCCTTGAAGCCGTAGCCCAGGTCCCAGACGAAGTGCCTGATGCCGCTGAGCAGATGGTGCATCAGCGCCCATGTGTAGCCAAACACGATCAGCTTGCCGATGAAGCTGCCGGTGAAAGCCTGCAGATTGGCGTAGGCGCTGGGGCCCGAAGCCGCCGCGATCAGCCACCAGGCGAGCAGCAGCGTGCCGACATAAAGCGCTATTCCCGTGGCGCGGTGGACGATGGAAAGCGCCATCGTCAGGGTCCAGCGATAGGTCTGTATATGGGGCGAGAGCGGTCGTTCGATCCTGGCGGTCATCAGCGGCTTTGAGTTTGGTGGGACCGCGGCCGGCCCATCGGGGAACGCGGTAGATAAATTCTATTTACGGAGTCGAACCTTACAGCGCAACGGCCAAATGCCTGCAAAACGAACCGGTATTCATTGCTACATCATTGATGAAGCAAGCCGATCAGAGGCTTGGTATACCAGAGCTGCCAATCCAGCCCAAGAAGCGAATTCCGATTCCATTATAAGGGTGCGACCGCATGCGTGCCGAACGGATCGACGGCTCGCCACCGTTCGACGAGATAATCGACAAATGCCCGGGTCTTTGGCGACGCAAGCCGCGATGGCTGAAACACCAGATGCAATGGCGTCGGCGGCGGCTCGTAGTTCGCGAGGATGCGCCGCAAGCTGCCGGCCCTGATATCGGCGTCGACCTGCCATGACGGCACGCGCACAATGCCCGCGCCTTCCTTCGCCGCCGCGGCAAGCGCATCAAGGCTATTCATCCAGAGCCGACCGGATATGCGGATTTTGCGGTCTACCTTCATGCTCTCCGCGAAACGCCACTCGGCGCTGCCGGGCGCATCGGAGAATACGAGACAGTCATGACCAGCGAGGTCGCGCGGCGTCTGCGGCACGCCGCGGCGCGCGAGGTAGGTGGGTGAGGCGCATACGATCATCCTGAGGTCGGCGAATTTGCGCGCGACCAGTTGCGAATCCCGCAAGCGGCCGACCCGGATCGCCAGATGGATGTCTTCCTCGACCATGTCGACGGCGCGATCGACCAGCAGCAGATCGACTGACAGCAACGGATAGCGGCGCAGGAATTCGGCGAGCAGCGGCGCGATCACGAGCCGACCCATCAGGCTGGGACAGCTCACGCGAATCCGGCCCGAGGGCTGGTGACGGTCGCGTGACAACGCGGCTTCGATTTCCTTGACCTCGCCGAGGATCGATTTCGCGCGCTCATAGAAAATCCGGCCATCATCGGTCAGCGCGAGCTGCCGCGTGGTGCGGAGCAGCAGCCTGGTGCCGAAATGCTCCTCCAGCGCGGAGATCTGGCGGCTGACCGAGGTCAGCGAGCTCGGAAGCGACCGTGCCGCCGCCGAGAGGCTGCCCGTCTCCACCGCGCGGACAAAGGTCGCCATGGCCGAAAGCTGGTCCATCCGATCCTTCCGAAACTCGCAAGGCTTCTCACCAAGCAGGCTAGATACTCCCGCCTTCGACAAGGGTCTAGGCTTCGAGAACCCGCCAAACGGAGGAATTTGAGATGGGATGGAGTACCGGCTTCGTATCGCATCCCAGGACGATCCGTCTGATTCACAATCGATCGGCCGACGGCCTGATCGGTCCTGTTGTTTTCTCGGTTACGGGGCTGTTGCTCGATGGGGCCGCGATGCCGGCTCAGGCCGGCGATCGATACCCCTCGGCCTTCGGGTTGGGCCTGATCCTCGTGGCGCCAGCCGTGGCGGCTCTGGCGGCCTTGCGCGTGCAAGGCCGCAGAGACTAAACGCTGACGCAAGGGACATCATGGCTGGCCTCGATCTCACCGAACTCGTTGAACTCGCATTGCTGCTGATCGCGGTTGGCGCCTTGTCCGGCTTTCTCGCCGGCCTGTTCGGCATCGGCGGCGGCGCGATCCTGGTGCCGGTGTTCTATGAATGCTTCCGCCTGGCCGGTGTGCCGGTGGAGGTGCGGATGCCGCTCTGCATTGGCACCTCGCTCGCCGTCATCATCCCGACCTCGATCAGCTCGTTTCGCGCCCATTACCGGCGCGGCGCTGTTGACATGGAGGTGTTGAAGCGCTGGTGGATCCCGATCGTGCTCGGCGTCCTCGCCGGCAGCGTCACCGCGCGGTTTGCGCCGGACCGGCTGTTCAAGATCGTGTTCGTGATGGTGGCGTGGTCGGCGGCCGCGCGCCTGCTATTGGCGCGCGAAGGCTGGAAGTTCGGCGACGAATTGCCCAAGGGTTTCTTGATGCGCGTCTACGGCTTCTTCGTCGGCCTGCTCTCGACCTTGATGGGCATCGGCGGCGGCCTGTTCGCCAATCTCCTGATGACCTTCTACGGCCGCCCGATCCACCAGGCAGTCGCGACCTCCTCGGCGCTGGCGGTGCTGATCTCGATCCCCGGCGCGCTCGGCTATGTCTATGCCGGCTGGCCGGCCGCGGCGCACTTTCCCGATGTCCTGGCGCTGCAGGTGCCGTTCGCGCTCGGCTATGTCTCGCTGATCGGCGCCATCCTGGTGATGCCGACCACGCTGGTCACCGCCCCGCTCGGCGTGAAGGTCGCGCACGCGCTGTCAAAGCGGGCGCTGGAGATGGCGTTCGGTGCCTACCTCTTCATCGTCGGCGGCCGGTTCGTGATCAGTCTCGTGAGCGGGCAGTAGCTGCCGAACTGCGCCTTTAGCGGCGGACGGTCAGTTCGACGGCTTTTTCCTTATCTCACTATGCCGCCACATGCGGAGATCGCCTTCGCTCTCAATGCAGTCGGCTTCAGCCAGTGCGCCGAGCCGCGCTGCGAGGACCTCATCGCTGATCGCCAGTCCCAGTTCCCTACACCGATCGAGCGCCCAGCCAATGATCGCCGCCGTCTTGCGCCACTGAGAATGCAGCACCGAAAAGATGATCCGATCGATATCGGCTTCGGAAATCGAAGAGGGAAGCGAAACCTCTTCCCAGCGAAGTGTGCTGAGGATGTGCGGAGGTTCTTTATCTGGCGGTCTCAGATCCGGGTATTTCTTGTACAGCACGAACAGTAGCTCGTCGTACACAGCATCGCCGGCTGCCCCAAGACCGCTGGCGAACATCCTTCGTGCTTCCTCACCGAGGCTGGAGATCGCTCCCTCTGCTCGCTCGAGCGACTCAACAACGTCAAGCAGATATTCGTGAATCTCTTCCGCTTGCTCTCGGTTCATAAGCTCTGTCCCCCGGAGCGGCTGTGCGCCCCTACTTCTTCGTATAAATATCCTTATACGTATCCCGCAGAATGTTCTTCTGCACCTTGCCCATGGTGTTGCGCGGCAGTTCGTTGACGATGAACACCCGCTTCGGCATCTTGAATTTTGCCAACCGCCCCTCGAGGCCGTTCAGCACTGCGGATTCATCGATCGTGGCGCCGGGCTGGCGCACCAGGACGGCGGTGACGCCTTCGCCGAAATCGGCATGCGGCACGCCGATCACGGCGGATTCGACCACGCCGGGCATGGCGTCGATCTCGGTCTCGATTTCCTTGGGATAGACGTTGAAGCCGCCCGAGATCACCAGGTCCTTGCCGCGGCCGAGGATGTGCACATAGCCCTTGGCGTCGATCTTGCCGAGATCGCCGGTGATGAAGAAGCCGTCGTCGCGGAATTCAGACTTGGTCTTTTCCGGCATCCGCCAATAGCCCTTGAATACGTTCGGGCCCTTGACCTCGATCACGCCGATCTCTTCGCGCGCAAGCACCTTGCCCGTTTCGGGGTCGGCGACGCGCGCGGAGATGCCGGGCAAGGGAAAACCGACTGCGCCGGGCACGCGCTCGCCGTCATAGGGGTTGGAGGTGTTCATGTTGGTCTCGGTCATGCCGTAGCGCTCGAGCACGGCGTGGCCGGTGCGGGCGGACCATTCGCGATGGGTATCGGCGAGCAGCGGCGCCGAACCCGAAACGAACAGCCGCATGTGCCTGGTCGTCTCCTTGTTCAGCGCGGGATTTTGCAGGAGACGCGTATAGAAGGTCGGCACGCCCATCAGCACGGTGGCGCGCGCCATCAGCTTGATGATCAGGTCCGGATCGAACTTCGGCAGGAAGATCATCGCGGCGCGTGCGAACAGCGTCACGTTGCTGGCCACGAACAGGCCGTGGGTATGATAGATCGGCAGCGCGTGGATCAGCACGTCGTCCTTGGTGAAACGCCAGTAGTCGACCAGCGACAGCGAGTTCGAGGCGAGATTGTCGTGGCTCAGCATCGCGCCCTTGGAGCGGCCGGTGGTGCCTGACGTATAGAGGATCGCGGCGAGATCATCATTGCCGCGTTCCACCGTCTTGAACTCCGGGCTCGCTTTGTCGGCCGCGTCCATCAGCGAACCCTTGCCGTCGGCGCCGAGCGTCTCGACCTTGGCGCCGACTTTCGCGGCAATCGCGCCGATGCCTTCAGCCTTGGAGGGGTCGCACACCACCAGCGACGGCTCGGCGTCAGTGATGAAGTAGTCGAGCTCGTTCAGCGTATAGGCGGTGTTGAGCGGCAAATAGATCGCGCCGGCGCGCACGGTCGCGAGATAAAGCACGAGGCCCTGCACCGATTTTTCAGTCTGTGCTGCAACGCGGTCGCCGACCTTGACGCCGCGTGAAACCAGCACGTTCGCCATCCGCCCGGTGCGCGCGATCAGGTCCGCATAGCTGATCTTCGTGCCGTCTAGCTGCTCGATCGCAAGCCTGCCCGGATCGTCGAGACCATCGAACAGGCGGGAAAACAGATTGGCGTTGGCGGCGGTGTTCATGCAACATCCCCTGAAGGGCAACAAGGCTGGGCTGGCTTAGCAAAAACGCCCTTTGGAAAGCAACGGAGACAGTTTGCATGACAAATAATGGGAAACGCGTGGCCTGGGTGACGGGCGGCGGCACCGGCATCGGCGAGTCCGGGGCGGAATTCCTGGCGGCCGACGGCTGGACGGTGGTGGTCTCGGGCCGCCGCAAGGAGGAGTTGGACCGGGTGGTCGCCAACATCACCAAGCAGGGCGGCAAGGCCGAGGCCATCCAACTCGATGTCAGCAACAAGGACGAGGTCAACAAGGCCGCCGAGCAGATCCTCAGCCGCCACGGCCGCATCGACCTCCTGGTCAACAGCGCCGGCATCAACGTGCCGAAGCGGAGCTGGGCCGACATGGAGCTTCAGGGCTGGGACAAGCTCGTCGAGATCAATCTCAACGGCGTGCTCTACTGCATGCATGCGGTGCTGCCGGCGATGCGCAAGCAGCAGGACGGCTGCATCATCAACGTCGCCTCCTGGGCCGGTCGCCACGTCTCGAAGATGCCGGGGCCGGCCTACACCACGACCAAGCATGCGGTGCTGGCGCTGACCCATTCCTTCAACATGGATGAATGCGCCAACGGCCTGCGCGCCTGCTGCCTGTCGCCTGGCGAGGTCGCCACGCCGATCCTGAAACTGCGTCCGGTCGTGCCGAGCGAAGCCGAGCAGGCCAGGATGCTGCAGCCCGAGGATGTCGGCCGCACCATCGCCTTCGTCGCCAGCATGCCTCCGCGCGTCTGCGTCAACGAGATCCTGATCAGCCCGACCCACAACCGCGGCTTCATCCAGACCCCCGCAAGCAGGGATTAGGCGCTGGTCCCCTCTAGCCCGGATGGAGCGCAGCGTAATCCGGGAAAAGTGCATGAACTGCACCCCTTATCGTGAGACAGGATAATCAGGGACAGGAGCCCGCCGCTTGAGGCGGCAGGGCGGGTTGATGGGTTACGGCCAGGTTGCG
>NZ_JBEGDB010000251.1:0-11839 GCF_043638955.1 Bradyrhizobium sp. 31Argb
CATCAACCCGCCCTGCCGCCTCAAGCGGCGGGCTCCTGTCCCTGATTATCGTGTCTCACGATAAGGGTGCACTTCACACTCATCGCTATCAGGACCCGCGCCGGCCGGTCGAATAATTCCAGGACATCGGCCGAGGGACCAAGCTGCAGGCTTGCCCGCGCCTCATTCAACATCGGCAGCCATTCATTCATGACAGCAACGAACCGGTTGCTTGCTGCCTCGACGGCGACACGGTCTTCCGGCGTACTCGGCGCGGGCAAACAACTGCCAATTGGTGGCTGCCCTGGGAGAGGTCGTATGCTGATGGTGGGCGAGAGCAGGGCACAGGGAACGTGTTCGGCCTCCGCGGCGAGCACAGCGCCGAACAGAGGCATATCGGTCAACACAGCGTCAGTCGTGGCGCGCCGGATCTCATCGCTGATGTCTGCACCTTGAGCGGCGGCCGGCCCAAATAGGAGGTGATCGAAGGCGTACTGAAGGGGGGCGTTGGTCCGCGCAATCGGGGAAATCTGGGGCTTCCGTTGCCAGGTCGCGAAGTGGAAGCCTGCCGTCTCGACTGACGCACGCGCGTCCGCACGCGCGATGAAACGAACGTCATGGCCCTTCGCACGCAATTGCTGCGCCGCTGTCAGGGTCGGTCCGAGATGGCGATGGTCTCCCCAGGTGGCCACCAGGAAATTGTAGGACATGGCTTGTTTCCCATCGATCGATCGGGGGGCGACTGCGAACCAATCGACGGCGGGCCGCCGATCGTGGATCGGAGAGCTTTGGATACGCGCGCTACCATACGATTGCAGCGGATCGGATCTTCGTTGCATCGGTAATCCGCTCGCGCTTTTGCGCGCTGCGGCGAAAGTTGGCGATGGCAATCGCGTAGGGGATGTTCCATGCTGCCCTCAGGCATCGGTACGAAGGCCGATGACACATAATCAAAAGGGAGGAAACAACATGAAACGACGGGACTTCATCAAAGTCGCCGGCATTGGTGTCGCCGGTGCCGCTACTCTCGCCGCGCCGGCCATTGCGCAGTCGATGCCGGAGCTGAGATGGCGGATGACGACGAGCTGGCCGAAATCGCTCGATACGCTGCATGGCGCAGCCGAGATCATGGCCAAGGTGGTCGGCGAGGCCACCGACAACAAATTCCAGATTCAGACCTTTGCCGCCGGCGAGATCGTGCCGGGCCTGCAGGCGCTCGATGCCGTGCAGAGCGGCACGGTCGAGATGGGCCACACCGCTTCCTACTACTATTTCGGCAAGGATCCGACCTTCACCTTCGGCGCCTCGGTGCCGTTCGGGCCGAACGCGCGGCTCAATCAGGCCTGGTACATGATGGGCGGCGGCAAGGAGCTCCTGAACGAGTTCTTCAAGGGCTACAACGTCACCTCGCTGCTTGCCGGCAACACGACGTGCCAGATGGGTGGCTGGTTCCGCAAGGAGATCAACACCGTCGATGATCTGAAGGGATTGAAATTCCGCATCGGCGGCTTCGCCGGCCGCGTGATGCAGAAGCTCGGTTGCGTGCCGCAGCAGATCGCCGGCGGCGACATCTATCCGGCGCTTGAGAAAGGCACGATCGACGCCGCCGAATGGGTCGGCCCCTACGATGACGAGAAGCTCGGCCTGCAGAAGGTCGCGCCGCACTACTACTATCCCGGTTGGTGGGAGGGCGGCCCGATGCTGCTGGTGTTCGTGAATCTCGAGAAGTGGAACAGCTTGCCGAAATACTACCAGGCCATCCTCGAGCAGGCCGGCCATCACGCCAACAACTGGATGATGGCGAAGTACGACACCGTGAACCCGACCGCACTGAAGAAGCTGCTGGCCGGCGGCGCCAAGCTGCACGCCTTCTCGCCACAGATCATGCAAGCGAGCTTCAAGGCGGCCAAGGAGCTGCACGCCGAAGTCGCGGCGGGCAACGCCAATTTCAAGAAGGTCTATGACTCGCTGACAGCCTATTCCAACAGCGGCTATCAATGGTTCCAGGTCGCCGAAGTCGGCTACGACAACTTCATGGCGCGCCACTCGCAGAGCTGATCCGTTGATCAATCAAAAGGGGAGGCTTGTTCCGCAGCCTCCCGGTAGCCCGGGTGAAGCGCAGCGCAACCCGGGACCGCTCGTAATCGTGGATGCCTAGAGCATGATCCGGAAAAGTGGATGCCGGTTTTCCCTCGCGACAAACGCGAAGCGTTTGCGCGGAGACCATGCTCAAACAAAAAGATAGAGCGGGATGACGACTCGAAGAAAAATCATCACGTTCTAGATCCCGGGTTAGGCATTCGCTCCACCCGGGCTACGGGGCGGTGCTGCAGCCTGCACTTTCACCGGTGCCGTCTCGGGCATCAGGCTCATCGCGAGAAGTCCGACGACGGCGGCAAGCAAGAGGTACCAGGCCGGCGCCAGCGGATCTCCTGAAATATGCAGGAGCCACGTGACCACGAGCTGCGCGGTGCCGCCGAAGCTTGCGATTGCAACCGCGTAGACGGTGGCGAACACGCCGCCGCGGATTTGCTGGGGCAGCGCCTCGGTGAAGGTCGCATAGAAGGCGGTGAACGGCAGCGATCCGATCAGCGATAGCACGCCGAAGCCGAACAACAGCGACCACGCGCCGGGCGCACCGGCGATCCACAGGAAGATCGGATAGGTCAGCGCGAGCGTGACGAGCTGCGGATAGATCATGACGGGCTTGCGGCCCAGCAAGTCGGCCAGCCAGCCTCCGAGCAACGCGCCTGCGATTCCGAGACCATTGCTGACAAGCGACGTTGCAAAGGCGAGCGACGGCGCCACATGGAGCGTGTTCTGCGCATAGGTCGTCATGTATTGCGTCACATAGGTCGAAATCGTGCCGCTCGCCAAGATCATCAGCGCCAGTGCGATCAGGCGAATGTGCCGGCGCGCCAGCGCGAGATGGCTCGAGCGCTCAATGCGCCGGGCGCCACTTTTGTCTTGCGGGACCGTCTCCGGCAGCGTCCGACGCATCCAGAGCCCGAACGGCAGGCAGATGGCCCCGATCAGGAACGCCAGGCGCCAACCATAGGATTGTAGCGCCTCTGGCGTCATCGTCCTGCTCAGGATGAAGCCGACCAGTGCGCCGGTGGTGGCGGCGATCTGCTGGCTTGTCGGCTGCCATGAAACCACCAGCGCCCGGCGTTCCGGCGGGGCGATCTCCAGGAGATAGGCCGTGGTCGGCCCGACCTCGCCGCCGAGCGCAAATCCCTGCATCAAGCGCGCCACGATCACAATGATCGGCGCCGCAAGACCGATGGCGTTGTAGGATGGGGTGATCGAGATCGCCAGGATCGCGCTCCCCATCAACGCAAAGCTGAGCAGCATTGCCGGCCGCCGGCCAACACGGTCGGAATAGATGCCAAGCACGATCCCGCCGATGGGGCGCGTGATGAAACCCGCGCCGAAGGTCGCGAGCGACAGCATCAGGCTGCCATACTCGCCTTGCGTGGGGAAGAAGGTGTGTCCGATCTGTATCGCGAAGAAGCTGTAGGTAATGAAATCATAGAATTCGAGCATGTTGCCGATAGTGGCGGCAAATGCTGCGCGTTTCACGCTGAACTCTTTGTTCTCCTCAATGCCGATCGACAACCGCGCCTTCCTCGAAGCAATTCAATGAAGTTGATTATTCGTTCTCTCGCGAGTACTTGCAACGCATCGGGAACGTCCTCCTGCCATGCGCTCATCGCAGTCGCGGTCAACGTATCGCTCTCGGCTGCGTCCGAATTGCGCGACCGGTATCCAAAGTTTGATGCTTGGCTGGGATTTGCGTCAGTGGCGAGCACTTTTTCGCGACGTCGCGTTCCGCCCCTAAGCCGCCCCTCGGCTGATCACGCGGCGCTATAGCGCTCCAAGTCCAAAGCCAGTTGGTCGAGAGGCTGCCTGTTTCCAATTTGGGCCATCCAGCACCAAAGTTCGAGAACGAAGTATAGGTGGTAGAGATCGAGCGTTAAGAGCCAGTGCTTTCGGTCCATGGCGCCATATCCGTCAAGGAGTGCGCGCCGGGCCTCTGCGTCGAGATAATAGAGTGCTTTGGCGACATCCATCAGCGGATCTCCAGCCAGCGCGCCTTCAAAGTCCAAAACACCAGTGAGCAGTAGGCGGTCATTTGAGACGGTGGCAAGCAGGTTGCCCGCGTGCAGATCATTGTGACATAGCACCGCGTGCGTGCAGGCCCTGAGCAGTTCGGCGCGGTCGGCGAAATGCCTGGCAACCCGCTTGGCAAGGTCTGCATTTCCGCCGCGCTCAGCAAATTCCTTGAGCTTTCGTTGGAATTGATACGTCAGGTACTCGTGGTTTGTCGAATGCGCTGTCCAGATGGCGTTCGGACCGATGTAGCCGAACGCCTCCATGGAGATGCAATGAAACTCCCGAAGCAGCCGGCCGATTTGTGCGTAAGCGGATAGCCGTTGCGCCGAGTCCAGAGTCGTTTCCAGTTGGCCCAGTATCGAACCCTCGAGCTTGGTCATCAATGTCAAGTTTAGACCGAGCAATCTCTTTGAGTCGTCCGCAAGCAGAATGCGTGGAATAGACACGCTAAGGCGATCTCGGATGAGACCAACGACGGTTAACTCCTTTTGCATCTTCCAATGCAATTCGTCGGGATAGACCTTCAGTACGAGCGGCGGATGCGCGTGACCCGCGAAAGCGATCTCGTAAACCGCCGCGATTTCGCCGCCATGAAGCCTGGAGATCGTCGCAACAGCTTGCTTCGAAACGGTCTGATCAACGATCGCCTGCGCCGTCGCGACGGACAGTTCCAAATTGGGCTTGAGGCTCATCGCGGCATCCATTCGAAATTTGGCCTCCTCGCACGTCGGGGCCGTGTCTGCAAGTGCTTCGCAGCGGGGATTGGGTAAGCGCGCGTTCTGAACTTCCGTGCCAAAGTCCGGTCAAACGTAGCGCGCGCCTAATCCTGGCGTATTGAGCTGGCCAAGCTCTTCGTCATCGGATAGCCGAAACTCGTTCCAAACGTGCCAACCGGTGGTCCGTCTCCAACATAGCCGTTCGACAGATAAAATCTGCGCGCGGTCTCGGTGCTCATCAAATTGCACTCATCATTGCCTCGTTCGGCGGCTCGCGCCTCCAGCGCGCGCAGCAGGGCGCGGCTGACTCCCCGAAACCTTGCATCGGGCGACACATAGTTGAGGCCAATCCTTCCCGCATCGGTCACTGAACCGACCGCGAGAATGTCGTCATCTTCGACGGCCACGAGCAAAGAATTGTCGGGTCGCCTGACCCAAGTGCAGAAGTTCTCAAGGGTCTTGTTGCCCAGCCATTGCGCCAGGATGGAGGGGTCGTTTCGATGGTCAGCCTCGCAAAGCTCCGCTATCGACCGCTTCAACACGATACAGGCGGCACGCGCGTCTTCTGGCAAGGCGTCTCGTATTTGCATTCAGCAATTTTGGCATTGAGCCAACACCCGGGCAATAGGTCGGCCGCTTTTTGTTTGGTGTGGAGCGGGCGTGTGAATACCCGCTTTGCCTCAGCGGAGAGCGCGTTTCGCGATGTCGCTGTATGATCCATTTCGGGCATTGAATTTCATTTGGCGTTACAAGCTGAAGGGTAGTATTTATTCGCCTCCTCTATCAAAACTTGAAATCTGGTTGCGGGGCAGTTATGCTAATCATCGTTTCCTGACGTTGCTGTTTCCAAGCATTGGGGGCTTCTGATGATGCTCCGCGGGTTTTTGTTCGCAACGATTGTCGCCGTCTGCATCACCTTTCCTGCAGTTGCCGAGCCGCTTCCGAAAGCTTCACAGCCAGAGGAGCTCGGCATATCTGCGCAGCGGTTGAAGATACTCGATGCCGCCTTCCAGTCCGAGGTGGACAGTGGAAAGCTTCCTGGAGCCGTCGTTCTGATCGTGCGCAATGGCAAGGTCGCTTACTCGCGCGCGTTCGGGTACCAAGATCGCGAGAAGCAGATCGCCATGAAGCCGGATGCAATCTTCCGCATCGCCTCCATGACAAAGCCGCTCGTATCCGTCGCGGCCATGATGTTGGTGGAAGAGGGCAAGCTCCAGCTTGTCTCGCCGGTGTCGGCCTTCCTGCCCGAATTCAAGGAGGTCAAAGTCGGCGTGGAGAAGGCCAACGACGGGACCGGTAAGCCGGAACTTGTGTTGGAGCCTCCTCGGCGTGAAATGACGATCCATGATTTATTGCGCCACACCTCTGGGCTGACTTACGGACAATTCGGCGACTCATTGGTCAAGCAGGCCTATCGCAGCGCAAATATCGGCGCACCCGGTGAAAGCCTCGCGGCTGTCGTAAGCAAACTGGCGCAATTGCCGCTCGCCTATCAGCCAGGCACGACGTTTGAATACAGCATGTCTACGGACGTTCTCGGCCGCGTCGTCGAAGTCGCGTCTGGTATGGAACTGGATCAATTCATCGCCGAGCGCATAACAAAGCCGCTCGGCATGCCTGACACCGGGTTCTACGTATCCGAGGGGCATGCCGGCCGCGTTGCCGAACCGCAGGTGGACGCAGCGACGGGCAAGCGACCGCCCATGCGCGATGTGAGTGTGCGTCCGAGTTGGCTCTCCGGAGGTGGCGGCATGGTGTCGACTGCAGCCGACTACGCGCGCTTTTGCCAAATGCTGCTCAATGGTGGTGCATTCGAGGGTAGACGCTTTCTCTCCCCTCGGACGGTGGCCTACATGACGACCGATCACTTGCCTCCGGGAACGGCAATAAGCCAAGCCGTGCAAGGCTTCGGCTCACTCATTCCAAGCCCGGCTCTGGGGCAAGGCTTTGGCCTTGGCTTTGCGGTTCGCACAGATGTCGGACGCAATCCGATGCCAGGCTCGGTTGGAGAATTCTATTGGACTGGCTCGTCAGGGACAACCTTTTGGATAGATCCGAAAGAGAACCTGGTCGCCATTCTGATGGTGCAAGTGCCGCTGCTCCGCGGTGCGTACTACCGCTCTCTCATCCGAAATATGGTCTATCAAGCATTCGCCAATTGACCTTTCCGAAACCGGACGAAATGCGGCGATGCACGAATGCTGCCGATCGTCTCGCTACGAAACCTCGCTGCCGATATGAGTTTTGATCCGCGGGCTTCGTGCAAAAATAGCAGCACCGCGGCACCATCACATTTCCGCTGCAATAGGGAAGGTATATTATCCTCTGCTCATTCGGTTGAGGGAAACAAGCAGCGGCCTTTCGTTCGATCTTTTAAATTGTATCGCGAAAATTGCATTGCGAAAAGGAGCAGAAGCCATGGCGATTACCACGCTGAAGGTCTTAGCTAGCCTCCTGCAACTCCACGGGCCAGGCGCAACAATTCAGAGCGACCATCCAGGCATCGACGCGCTGCTGAACGAGCTGCGCGAGCAGACCTCAACAGAAGGACTTAGCTCCGAGCAGCCCGCGGTTATTCCGGACCAACCCGTTGTAAATCAAGTTTATTTCAGGCGCGGCTTTGGCAGAGGGCCGTATGCAGTCGGCTTCCGCAGGGCCGGATACCATCCAGGCGCGGGTGCATTCCGCAGAGGCGGATACGCTCCAGGGTTCCGCAGAGGGGGCTTTGTCCGAGGATACTAGTTCAATCGCATTTTCTTTATGCACGTCTCGGTGCCGGGATGTCGGTCGACGATTCAAATGCTGTCGCCTTCCACGACCAGCCGATCACGCAGTTGCTGGTCAAGGTAGCAACGCGATGCAACATTGACTGCTCCTATTGCTACTGGTTTCGCGACGCGGCCGTCTACAATAAGCCCAAGCTGATGAGCATGGACGTGCTGCATCAGTTGTTGCGGCGCATCGAAGAGCACGTCGCGCGATACTCCCTTGTCGAGTTTCCCATCGTCCTGCACGGCGGCGAGCCCTTGCTCTGGGGTGTCGAGAATTTCCACCGTTTTGCCGAGGCCTGCGAGAGCATTTCATCGCGAACGGGCTGCGACATTCCCATCGCGGTCACAACCAATGGCGTGTTGATCGATGACGAATGGCTGAACTGCTTCGAGACGCGCAACATTTCGGTTGCGATCAGTCTCGACGGACCGGCACATATTCACGACATTCACCGTCGCACGTTTCAGGGGACGGGCACCCACGCAGCGGTGGAGCGCGCCGCCCGCATGCTGGTATCGCGCGACATTTGCGTAAGCGCCCTGGCTGTCTGCAATCCTGCTTACCTCCCGGAGCAATATGTCGCGTTTTTCGCCGCGTGCGGAATTGCCAACTACGACATCATGATCCCCGATGCGACGGTGGACGAGAAGCCGCCATCCATTGCGTCGTTCTACAACGGGTTGTTCGACTTGTGGCTGACGGCAAATCGCACGGCGCCGACCGCCAATATCCGCATTGTTTCCGACATGATCACCGCCCTGCTTGGCAACAATTCGCCGACCGAGGGCGTAGGCCACAAGCCCATCGAGCTTTGCACCGTGATGACCGATGGCACGGTGGAGGCCCACGATGTGCTCCGGATCGCAGGCGACGGCTTCACGCAGACCAAGTTCAACATCTTCGATCATGCGATCGACGAGGTCAGGAACGAGCCGCGCTGGAAAGCGGCGCGCGATGCCTCAATCAATCTGTGCGAGAAATGCCGGCAGTGCAAGTTCATGAACGCCTGCGGAGGGGGGTATCTTCCGCATCGTTTTTCCAAGGCAAATGGTTACGACAATCCTTCGGTATATTGCGACGATCTCTATTCGATGTTCGAGAACATGCAATCCGTCCTGGAGAGCCATCTTTATGTCAGCAAGCCAGGCGGGGAACGGGTCAACGTGAGCGACGCATTGACACGCGCTTAGCAGTTGGGTGGCAAGAGGCAACCGGGAGTTCGATTCTCGTTTGTTGGGCGATGCCCGCTCCGCGTCGTGCTTGGTCGGCGAATAGCGCGGGGGAGGCAAAAAGCCTCCCCTAAGCTTTGTTCGCTCACTTCCTCATTTTGCTGAGCTTCTCCAAGAGGAGCTTCGCGGCGGGCCCGGAGGAGGCCGGATTCTGTCCGGTGGTCAGCAGGCCGTCGCTAACGACGTGAACCGCCCAGTTGGCCTTCTTCGAAAATACGGCGCCCAGTCTTAACATCTCGTCTTCGACAAGAAAGGGCACCACTTTGGTGAGGCCAACGGCTTCTTCTTCGCCGTTGGTGAAGCCGGTAACTTCCTTGCCCTGAACCAGAGGCTTGCCGTCTGGCGCCTTTACGTGACGCAACGCACCTGTCGAATGACAGACGACAGAGATTGGCTTACCGGCGGCGAGGAAGGACTCGATCAGCTTGATCGAGTTCTTGTCGTCGACGATATCCCACATCGGGCCGTGGCCGCCCGGATAGAAGACACTGTCGAAGTCTTCCTGCTTGACGCTCTCAAGACGAACGGTCTTGTCGAGCTGAGCTTCGGCCGCGGCGTCCTGCTCGAACCGGCGCGTAAGGTCGGTTCGGAATTCGGGCTCGTTGCTCTTGGGATCGAGTGGAGGACGGCCGCCCTTCGGGGATGCGAGCGTGATCTCGACCCCGGCGTCCTTGAACACGAAGTAGGGAGCGGCGAGTTCCTCAAGCCAGAAGCCGGTCTTGCGTCCCGTATTTCCAAGCTGGTCGTGAGAGGTGATAACCATCAGGATTTTCATGATTGCTCCTATTGCTTGGCGGTTTCCATCAAAGGACGAAAAATGTTTCGACCCGTTCCAGCCTGCCATCAAGCACTCCCGGGATGACCGATCTCGACCGTTCAACCAATGGCGCCTGCCTCACCGTGCTGTTGGCACGCAAGCGGCAAAATTGCTCGTTATGCCTTGTTAGAAGCCATTAGCCATTGCGCCGCTCGAGGAGCCGGCCTATCCGCGTTGGCGGGTGGAAGCGGTCAGCACTGCTGCCGTAATTTGTCGGCAGTGCAGGTTCATGGGAGGGAGCTATCTTCCGCATCATTTCTCGAGCGCTAGATCGGGTTTTCGTCGAAGAGACGCGCGACCATCGCGGAGCCAAGATATCCCTGTCGTAATGGTCTTGCGTTGCTTGCTTTCACGACGAAGTGAGCCGCATGCCTGTATCCGAACCCGGACGATCCGCGAATGTAATTCCGTCAGATCACGCAGTTGCGCGCTGACGATGAAGGCCTCCCGTCAGGCGCCCGCAATGCGGCTCCAGGACTCACTTGGTCGGCCAGTACAGGAGAATCAAACATGATCTCTGCGGCATTTCCGTACAAAAAGAAGCGGCGGCGAGTCCTCGGCAGTGAGATGGCGTATGTGGAGGTGGGAAAGGGCGACCCCATCGTGCTGCTGCACGGCAATCCCACCTCGTCATACCTGTGGCGCAACGTGTTGCCGCATCTGGAGCCACTGGGCCGTTGTATCGCCCCCGATCTGATCGGCATGGGCGACTCCGACAAGCTGCCCGACAGTGGCCCCGGCTCATATCGCCTCGTCGAGCACCGCCGCTACCTGGACGCCCTGCTCGAGGCTCTCGATGTGCGCGAGCGGGTCACCTTCGTCATCCATGACTGGGGTTCGGCCCTCGGCTTCGATTGGGCCAACCGCCACCGCGAGGCCATGAAAGGTATCGCGTACATGGAGGCGATCGTTGGGCCGCAGTACTGGGACCACTGGGACCGGTTCGGAATGCGTCCAGCCTTGGAGGCGCTGCGTTCCGAGAAAGGCGAGGCGATGGTCCTGCAAGACAACTTCTTCATCGAGAGGATCCTGCCAGGTGCCATCCTGCGTACCCTCTCCGCCGAAGAGATGGCGGAGTACCGACGGCCGTTTGCCGAGCCGGGCGAGGGGCGACGGCCGACGCTGACATGGCCTCGACAGATCCCCATCGAAGGCGAGCCCGCCGACGTGACTGCGATCGTGACCGCCTACGCGGACTGGCTGGCGACGAGCAATGTCCCTAAGCTGTTCCTGAGGGCCGAGCCCGGTGGGATCCTCGCCCACGGCGCGGTTCTCGACTTGGCCCGCAGATTCCCAGCGCAGACCGAGATGAAGGTGGCGGGAACCCATTTCGTCCAGGAAGATTCGCCTGATGAGATCGGGCGGGCCATCTCCGGCTGGATGTCGAAGTTGTAGATTGCACTTACTTGGAGATCGCCGGACTTCGGACGATCATCGCTGCCCCCTGGGTATTAGGCTTGGATGCTCGACCGATCTCAACTACGTGCCGTTCTCGCCGGAGCCGTCGGGGGTGCAATTGCGATCGGGAGCATGGAGGCGTTCTCCTCTGAGAGCGCAGTTCCCCTTTTCGCGATTCCATTCGCGACGTCGATCGTAACAGTATTGGGCTCGCCAAAAGCAGAGCCGGCGCGACCCCGCGCCCTTATCGGCGGTCATCTTGTCTCCACGATCGTTGGACTGCTGGTTGTGAAATTGTGCGGCCCCGTGCCGTGGGCGGCTGCCGTCGCTGTTGGTTTGGCAATGGTCGCAATGCATCTGACCGGCACGTTCCATCCGCCTGCCGGCATCGATCCGTTGGTTGTTGTCGTCAATAACATGTCCTGGATTTTTCTGATCGTGCCAGTTGGTATCGCCGCCCTGCTGCTCACAACGTTCGCTTTTGCTTGGAACAATCTCGTCACGCGATGCGCCGATGAAGGCGATGCCGGGCCGCCTATCCGGTGGTGGTGACCCTGAAACGTTTCACGCCAGTTGCGCTTTCTGTCGCGGAAAGCATGCCAGTGTCGCCTGGAGCATGATCCGGAAAAGTGGAAACCGGTTTTCCCTCGCGACAAACGCGAAGCGTTTGCGTGAGAAGATCATGCTCAAACAATAATCTAAAGCGCGATGATGATTCATCCTCATCTCATCGCGCTTTAGGCCGTGTGGACTCTTGGGATTCTCAAATCAGATTGAACGTGATTCAAGGCTTTCTTTTAGGAGGAAGCCTT
>NZ_JBEGDB010000252.1:0-11788 GCF_043638955.1 Bradyrhizobium sp. 31Argb
GTCACTTTGGCGTAGAGCTCACCAGGCCGCCGCCCAGCGCGCGCACTTCAAAACAAAAAGACAACTGTAATGCTAGCCCTGCTCGGCCATTTGCAGCGTTGCGATACGGCTATGCCGCATGATGGGCGACAACCGGGCACAACGCATCTTTTCCGCGCGTAGGTGGTCGTTTCGATCGACACTATGTCGTTCGCGCCGTACTCGCCCTTTCTGCAGGTGCTGCATCACGCATGAAGACGAGAGCCAGGCCGATACCGGTGAGGCCAATCAAGATGGACGCCGCGGCCAGGGATGTGGGTCCGCTGGTCTCAACGACGAGACCGCCGACGAAGGCGCCGATGGCGATCCCCGCGTAAGTGGTCGCACTGTTCATTGCCAGAACCAGCTTCGACCTATCCTTGGCCAGGCCGAGGAGCCGGTGTTGGATCGGAACGAGGTACATGTAGCTCACGTTGCCCCAAAGGAAGGCGATGAACACGGTGAGGGCGCCATGGTGTCCGAATGCAACGAGGCCCCCGAGCAGGATGAGTTGGGCCCCCACGGCCCCGATCAGGACCCTGTAGGGGCCAAAACGATCGGTCAGCAACCCGCAGGCTGCGTTTCCGCTCACGGCTCCGAAGCCATAGGCGAAGAGCGCAGCGGAGAGCAGCGGGACCCCGGCGAACAGGGAGCCAGTGATGAAGACGCTCACATATGAATAAACGATGAACTCGGAAACAACAACGAATAGCGTCACGGAAAGGACGCCGTAGATAATCTTGGAGAAGTCTTTTGAAGCCGGGCCGTTTGCGCGCTCCGACGCCGCGTCGGGGACTCCGGACATTATCGGGGCGAAGATTAGCAATACAAGAAGCCCGGCAACGACCACGAAACCGAAGGCGAAGCGCCAACCAATCGCATCTGCGATCCAACTGGTCGCCGGAACGCCGACAACCTGCGAAACGGTCATGCCACCGAAGATGAGGGACAACGCCATCCCTTTGCGTGTCGGCGACAGGAGCTCGGCGGCCAGCACAGTGGCCGCCGGCGTGAACATGGCCGCGCCATAGGCCGAAATAACGCGACCTGCCGCAAGGGTCAGGAAATCCGGTGCGATCGCGCAGGTCAGGTTACCGACGATGAAAATTGCAATGGACAGGATCTGCACATTGCGGAGATTCATGCCCTTGAACATCCAGGCATTGAGCGGCGCGAAGAGCGCGTAGCTGAGCGCGTAGATCGAAATGATCCATCCCGCCGCGGCGGTTGAAGTCATCAGGTCACGAGAGATCACGTCAAGCGCTCCGATGATGACAAACGTGTCCAGGCCGATGGCGA
Source organism: Bradyrhizobium sp. 31Argb (assembly GCF_043638955.1). NCBI lineage: Bacteria > Pseudomonadati > Pseudomonadota > Alphaproteobacteria > Hyphomicrobiales > Nitrobacteraceae > Bradyrhizobium > Bradyrhizobium sp. 31Argb. The sequence continues at coordinate 1,318 of NZ_JBEGDB010000252.1, forward strand.
AGGCGCCGATGGTCAGAGCAGCAATGATGAGCTTCGTTCGCGGGTTGGGAACGGATGAAGTCATGGCAGTGCTCGTTCAAGTTCTCGCAGGGTGGTCAAGCCGGGACCCTCATTCAGCCTAGGATTAGGGCCTGACCATGGTCCGCCCAGAATAGCGACGTCGATTGTCCCGCAAATTTCGGAAGCTCTTTGTCACGCGGGCTGGAGGTTCGTGCAACCCGGCTCTAAGTTTGCGCCATTTCCGTTAGAATGATTTCAATCGGTCTTCGCCATCACCGTGAGAGAAGTATCCTTTCTGGATGCCCCGGAAACCGTGACGCTCGCAGGGTCCCCACAAGCCGAGTAGATAACGAGCTCGCCGTCATGCTCGTGCATGGCCAGTTTTCTTTCACCAAAAATAAGCCGCGAAATACTACCGCAATTTGCTTGCAGCATTTCCGCATAGCTGCCGCTGTGGGTGTACAATGGCGAATCTTGTTCGCCGAATTGCTGCATCAGGCCAGATTGTAGCCGGTGTCGATATAACCGTGATCCGAAGCTGGCTCGGTCACGTCGTCTCGACACCACAATCGGGCGAGTCTGAAAATGATGCGTGTTGCGCTCGAGCGCATCGGAAGTCCAGAACGACCGGCCGGAAAACCGTCGTGGAAACATGCCCCACAGCATGCTCGCAGGCCGGCAGCGAGCGAGAGTCGGCCTGATGCTTCATGCTCCCCTGCGTGCGACGGGTGGGCGTCGTGCGTCCCCGATCGCCCGGTGCTCGATTTCCCTCCACACGGCCGTGCATTCCACCATGCTTGTAGCGCTCGTCGCGCATGGCGTCTTTGTAGGTCGCAAGTCACGTTCGAAACGAAAAGAGGCCCCGCCTCGCGGCAAAGCCCTCTCGCGGATGCCGTTCGCGATTGCGTTATGACAGATCGCTGGCGATGGCGTCTCCGCAGTTGATCGGCAGCATGGCTCTAGTGCGGCGGAAGTTGCATCCGCATGACAAGCACGTCGGCAGGCTCGTTGGCGATGTTGCGGCAGCGACCTCCGAACATGCGCTCATATTGCTGACAGCGCCGATCCCCTCGCGCGGAGAACGCGCGGCGCCAAAGCGGCCTGGTTGAGGAAAACCGCGTCTTGTGGCCTGTGCTCGTTGCCTCGAGGTGCGAATGGCTAGGGGCGCCTGTCTTCATTCCACGTGTTTTCGCGACGGGCACACCCATCTGCGTCCTCGATAGAGGCTGGTCTGACCGAAGGCCGATCCCGCTTCGCGGGCTCTCGATCTTGTCCCCGCAACGTCCGTTCTCGACTTTCTTCCCCTGTCGCTGCGCGCCATTCCTCGCGGTTCAAGAAAGTCGCTCCCGGCCGCCCTCCACTTTGTTTCGGCCCTTCGGGTGCAGGTCGATCGCCTCCGGTCTCACGACCGCCATCGAGGTCGCGATAGGCGCGGCCCGAGAAAACCAAGGGAATGAGACAATGGCTACCATCGGCAGCTTCACCTCCACGGGCACCGGATTTTCAGGCGCCATCAAGACTTTGAACCTCAACGTCAAGGCCAAGCTGGTCCGCGTCGAGAACCCCTCCGAGAAGGGACCGCACTTCCGCATCTTCGCGGGCGCGAGCGTCGATCTGGGCGCCGCCTGGCAGAAGGTCTCCAACGAGGGCCGCGACTACCTCTCGGTCAAGCTGGACGACCCGAGCTTCCCCGCTCCGATCTACGCCACCCTGATCGAGGTGGAGGGCGAGGAAGGCCTGCAGCTGATCTGGTCCCGGCCGAACCGGGACTGAGGCTGCCGTGAGAGGGCTCCGCCGCGAGGCGGGGCCTTCTTCCTTTCAATTGGAGACGCTCTCATGACCGTCGACACCATCGAGGAGTTGCGCGCCGAGCTGCGGGAATGCCTGTTCACGCCCGCGGAGCGCAAGGCGCTCGAAGCCGAACTGGCCGAGCTCATCCGCCACCGCAACGAAGCACTCGCGGCCGAAGAGGAGGGGGCGTAAGCCCCCTCGTCTCGTGACTTACGGCAAGACCGTGCAACGGCCCCTCATCCGTTGAGGACGTCCTTGATGGCTTTGGCTGGCGTGAAGGTGAGCTTCTTGGAAGCCGCGATCGCGATCGTTGCGCCGGTCGACGGATTACGACCCTCGCGGGCAGGCGAGTCCTTGACCTTGAACTTGCCGAAGGCGGCGATACTTGTCTCGGCCCCGCTCGCGGCTGCATCGGCGATGGCCTTGAACACGCTGTCGACGATGGCCTTCGCCTGTGTCTTTGTCAGGCTGTTCTCGGCGGCGATCTTCTCGGCAATCTCATTGGCGGTGGTCATGGAACAGGCTCCGTCTTGCTTCGATTTTCTTCCGTCTGACACCAAGACCGCCGGACGAATAGAGCAGACATGAAGGCGGGAGCCGTAATCCCCGGAAAACTGACGAAACTTTAGACTTTCTCCTCAGTAAGAGGCGTATCCGCGCCTGCGCTTGGCGCGCTCCAGCCGTCCGAATGCTTCGCCCGCTTCCGCGCTGGCATCAAAAGTCTGCACCATCGTCTGGCCGGTCGTGCCGATCCGGCCCCAGTTGCGGATCAGCGAGACCTCGCCGAACAAAGTTGGCTGGATCGAAAGCAAGTAAAACCGCCGCATGTTGCGGGTGGCGTCGATGCGGCGAAGGTGAAGCGGACTTGGCTCGAGGTTCGGCATGCCCGGATTCTCGCTTCCTGCGGAAGTGAGGTCCAATGATTTTTATGAATCGATCAGGGCCAAACGATTCATTTTCTCGATACCTCAATCGCACCATGGATGCGCGGTCCGTCCGATCGTCGCGCAAGACCTTCCGGCCGAGAGTCCAATCGATGGATGCACGCTGACGTGTCACCGCTCTGCTAGAGCCACCCTCGACATTTGCCGCCGTGCCACTCAAGTTTCAATTAGTGTGAGTAGGAGCGACTGTTTCGTAGTGATGCATCGTGGCGAGCGCAGGCCCAAACTATCAGGGCGGTTGCGCTGAAGAAAGCGCCCAGCCCTGATACGCCGCGCCATCCAGTATAAGCGAACGCTGTTGTAGAAGCGATGGCACCCAGAGCGCTTCCGGCCGAATAGAACGCCATGTAGCCGCCAACCAGGCGGCTGCGGGCCTGCGGATACGCAGAGAAAATGATGCTCTGGTTCGTGACGTGAACGGCCTGCACGGCGAGATCGAGCAGGATCACGCCGCCAATCAGGGCGGGTATCGAAACCGGGAGCATTGCGATCAGCGCCCACGAACTGAGCAGCAGGGCGAGTGCAATGCCGGTGGTCCAATGTTCTAGACCACGATCCGCCAACCTCCCGGCACCGCTTGCCGCCAATGCGCCAGCGACGCCGGCAAGACCGAACGCGCCTATCTCTGTGTGGGAGAAGCCGAACGGCTCGGTACTCAGCGGTAACACGAGCGCCGTCCAAAGCGTGCTGAAGGTGGCAAAGATCAGCAGGGCCAAAGCACCGCGAACACGCCGAACCGGATCGTGAACAAAGAGTTTGGGAATCGAGCGTAGGGTGCCGAGATAGCTGTTGGCGTTGGACACGGCAGTGCTCCGTGGAAGAACGCTGAACAGGATCAACGCCAACGCGGCGCTCAGAGCCGCCGAGGTCAGATACACGCTCCGCCAGCCTCCGAGATCGGCCAGGAGGCCAGAGGTGAAGCGGGAGGCCAGGATCCCGACGACAACCCCGCTTGTGATTGTGCCGACAGTCTGACCGCGCTTGCAAGGCGCAGCCAGGTTAGCTGCAAAGACGACGAGAACTTGAACCACGACAGCGAGCAAGCCCACCGTTATCATCCCCGCGAACAGGACGCTTTCCGTGCGGGCGGTCCCTACAATCGCGATCGCGACTGCCGATAGGGCTGTCTGTCCGACCACCAGCCGGCGAGGCGCAATCAGATCCCCCAGGGGGACAATGAAGATCAGACCGACTGCGTAGCCGACCTGCGTTACCGTGATGACGAGGCCGATTGTCGCCGGCGCGATCGCAAAGTCACGCGACATAGCGTCAAGGAGCGGTTGGGCATAATAAATATTCGCAACCGAGAGACCGCACGCGATCGCGCACACGATGGTCGTGGCCATCGTCAGCGACCCTGCGTCACTGTCGAATTGCGCAGCGGTGTCATCCGATGCGGTGGGGCTCTTCATATCCATCGGGCCGCTCCTTCGATTGGTCTTATAATAAGACCACTAGACGGACGGCCGTTCTAGTTCTAAGTTAGAACCAGACGGAGATGAGGGTACGATCGGCCATGGTGAAGCGCATCAACCTGACAGGAGCGGATTGCCCGGTTGCCCGGGCCCTCGATGTAATCGGCGATTGGTGGTCACTCCTCATCATCCGCGACGTGTTCGATGACCTTCGACGTTTCAGCGAAATTCAAGCCAATCTTGGTATCGCCAAAGGTATGCTAGCGACACGGCTACGCGAACTGATTGCGCGGGGCATCCTGACCACAGCACCGGCCTCCGACGGCTCGGCCTATCAGGAGTATGTGCTGACCGAGAAAGGGCGCGGGCTCTTCCTGGTTATCGTCGCGCTGCGCCAGTGGGGCGAAGAACACCTCTATCGTCACGCCCAGCCGCATTCTCTGCTGGTCGAGACCAAGACTGGGCGGCCGGTCCAGCGCCTTGTGCTTCGATCAGCTGCGGGCCGCTCCCTCAATTGGGGCGCAACGCAGGTGCGGGCCCCTCTAAAGGGCAAATTAGATCACGCTCCCGGCGGCAGCAGACCTCTGACCTCGTGACGATAGTGGCAACAATTCAATGACATCCCAGCCGAAGAGCTTATTCCTGATCGGGACCTCCCATATTGGGAAGTCGACCTGTGCGCATCGGATTGGCGGTGCCACCGGCTGGCCAGTGATTTCGACCGACATGTTAGGGCGTCATCCAGGTCGACCTTGGACCGGGGTGCCCGGCGCTATTATGGAATATTATCTTCGTCTATCGAACGACACAATTCATTGGTTCCTCCGGGTGCATCACGAGAACATGCGGCCGGTCATTCGGGAGAAGATCAGGACAGTACGCCAAGCGGGCGAAAGCTTCATATTTGAAGGTGCGGCGCTTCGGCCCGAATACGTGGCTGACTGGGAGATCGGCGATGCTCTGGTTGTGTGTTTCCAGGTGGAAGATCGCATCCTGCGCGAACGCATCATGACCGAGAGCCGCTATTCGGAGCAGGACGAACAGACGAAAGCCGCAATCGAAAAATTCGCAGAACGCTCGCTGCGCGAAAACCAAGCGTTTGCCGAGGCCTCTCAAAGACAGGGCATATCACTGATTGACGTCACTACTCCCGAAAACGCCGATCGTGCGACCGAGGAGTTGGTGTTGCGTCTTGCTGGCTCGTCCGGGCCATTATCGCCTAGTTCACGTCACCCGCGCCATAGGTGGATTGGCTCGGCACCGGGCGTCCGCAATGCGTGGCCAACGTGGGCAGCAAGTACGAGCATTAACGATGACGACATTCCCATCATCGGACGAGTGGAGTTTCGCTGAGTTCGACGATCAACGGCGAGCCTATCTGGACCGTGACATGCCGTTCGACGAAATAGCAAAACGGATCGCCGATGTCGCCGTCGTCAACACTGGTTGCGTCGATCCCTTGAGAACGCCAAACCCCGATGCGCCGGTAGACACGACTTGGCGTGCTTGGTTTACGATCAGCGTCGCCGAAGAGCCGCGCCTATCGGACCTCTTCTACAACGGTCGCGATGGCGTTCGCGGTCGTTACTGGCAAAGCGAAACGGAGGGCAATGCCGCAACGGCATCAATGATCGCTTTGCTTCGAGAAAAGCTGTTGCTGTTCGTCGCCGACAATAGCGACATCTTCGGGCCTGTGACGCTGGCGCGTGGAGACATGGCACTCGTAGCTCGATCTTTGGATGCCGCGTCTGTGAAAGCATGGGCTTATGAAGGGAAGAACCCAAACTTCAACGCAGGACCGAAGCTGGTCGTAAGGCGGTGGGCGACCAATAGGCCGGGTGGCAATTGGAGATGGGCACCGGTTGGTCCGTTGCTGGATATCAAAGGGGCGTTCTACACTCCCGACGACAAGGAATTTGTCCCTGGGAACAAGAGAGAGCGCGCTTACAACATCCACCGCTATGGCTTTTCGTAAAAGGCGGATGGCGAACCCCATTTGCGGCCGTGCAGGGAGCGCTGCATCAGCGGGCTCGGCAATCGATGGGGCAGCAAGTGAAAGCCCGACGGGGAAAACGGCAACCGCAAAAGGACTAGCCGTATTGCATGCGAGGCCATAATGTCCGGCGGAAGGGCATGAAATGATTTCAGTCGAACAAATGCAGAGGCTACGCTGCGGAATACAAAACTCTCGCGACAGATCCGAGCATTTCCGCCCGCCGGTCTACTGTGCTGACGAATATTTCCCATAGTTGGACAGCTCTCGCGCACCAGCTTGAGAACCTCGCGGACATTGAGAAATCGGAAAGATAGTAAGGTCGCTCTGCTCGCTTCGCAACCGTGCCCGCCCATGCGAAATTCCCGACCGGCCGCAACCGAACACCGGGCGACTCTTCTGCCGTTTCGAGTCATTGATAAGTGCGCCGTAGACTTGCGGCCGTCCCGAACCTGCTCATTCCGGGGCGCGAGGGTTCTCAAGCTCGATTGATTGTTTGCCCTAGGGGTTTTTCCGCCGCACACTTGCCCCATCACGCTGGAAAGATGCGTTCGTTTCTACAAACAGCAGCATTGCTGCGCCGCACTCGGAGCGCCTTCACACGCTCGGGTTTCTTTCGGAGGCGGTCGGCAAACGGACTGCGACCGGCTATTTGCCATTGACAAAGATCAACACATCAAATCCGGATCCTCTATCCTTCAGTAAGACTTAACGGAGGCTAGTGGTCTCATGCGCAACCTTCTCTTTATCGGTGTGCTTGCACTTCCCATCCTCGTCGGCTTTGGATCCCCTTCGAGCGCCGCTCCGCGGGGTCGTTCGTACATCCCCCCGGCTCAACAGGACGTTTATTGCCTGCAGGGACGTACCTGGGGATATCCGGGCAATTGCCAGTTCTCGACCTATGACCAGTGCATGGCCACTGCATCCGGCACCTACGCCTATTGCGGTATGAACCCGATCTACGCGTTCCAGCGACAAGGTGGACAATTGCGCTGATGTCTGATCGTCAAGCGTGATCGAGACACCAGTCGGAGCATTGCTCGTCCAAACGGACCTGCCGCGCAAGGTTGAGAGACGTCGGACTTCCGCCTGATCGGACGTCCCTCGTTCGAGTGCGCGATGCAGTCTCATCAGGTGCATCAAGACGCGAAGCAACAACGATTGGGACGCGGTGGCTCATCGGCGTCACGCGCAGTCGGGCGTCGCTCTTTAATTCAATTTGAAGAAAAACAACGCGAAAACTCAAACAGACATCTGCTTGTTGCGTTTTTGTCAGCTTCTTCTTCCATGGTGACCTCTCGAACGTTCTACTCTGGGTAGTTTTCTACGTGGCGCTCCTAACGCGAAATCTACGCTCCGTTACATCCTAGAACGAGGGAGATCTCCAAATGTTGGATGCCCCACCACTGCGCTCCTACGGGTGGTCCTCAACGACGTCTGCAAGAATCTTTCCCAGTACGATACCGGTGCTCGCACCCATGTCGCCTCGACAATTTTGGAAGCCGCGACCACAGGTGAGATAAGACCTGACCGTCTCCAACAGATCGGTCGCGATGCTCTTTCCAAAGCCCCGATAATGCCGCGATACGCGCGCAAAGCATAAGGTCGGCTTTGCCGTCGTTTGACCGCTTGCGCGCTTTACATCCCTGCCGGAGTAGCGCGTGCTCATCGGAGGGAAGCGTCGCGTAGTGCGGGCGTGACCAGTGCGGAGGATCCCTGGTCCCGAAAGAGAGCGCCGGGCGGCCCCTCCCTTGCCGGTCGGGCACGCTCTACCCGCAAGCATGCACATGCGGCCGGAGCCGCAAAGCATCTCCGCCCTTCGGGTGACGATCGTTGCCGCTCACTGCTTCTACTTGGTCCGCGCGTCTGTCCGGAGTCGGCCAGAAGGCACGCTTCTCGATGGGGTTCGGCGAGGCGAGGTCGTCCAAGCTGACTGCGCTGCGCTCCCTTACGAGAGCAACATGCAACAGCCAGGCGCAAGCCGGCTCAACCAGCTGGCATCTTTTGACCGAGAAGCATCGGCACGCTCGGCCATGGCTGCCGCTGGGTGCAAACGTATCGCTCGTGAATAGCAACTCGGCTAAAGGCCCTCCGGGCTCGTTCAATGCCGCTGATTGTCCGACAAGCCGCGGCCCGCGCGCGTCGGTCGCAGCCTTGCACTGGGCTCGCGCGGATCTTCGTTCAGATCACAATTTCGATCAAGGCTCCCACTCCCGTCCGCGTGCGCGGCCTTGACCGCCTCTCTGACCTCTAGGGCAGTGTTGGCGATTGTCCATCCTTGCAGGCCGGATGTCTCCCGCACCTCCTCATCGGTCGCAGCGAGGATTTCCTCGCTCACTGCTTCGAGCAGGCGGGCCAGATCGAGACTGGGGTGCCAGCGTGTCATCACTTGCGCCAGTTCTGTTGATGGCGCAGCAAGGCGCGTCGCATCCGCCGTCGCGTCGTGTCGTAGTCGAGCTCGGATATGTCGTAGACCTTGCAGATCTCTCTGGCCGCTAGGCCGTCAGCCATGCCCGCGATGATCTTCAGCGCCAGCGGATCGCCCTCAAACAGCCGATAAACGTTGGCCAGCATCTGCGCGGCGGCCACAACCTGCTCCGGAACGGGCACCTCATCGGCCTCGTCACTGGGCCAACTTCGCTGGTTCGGATCATCGCGGCTCACAAGCAGCCTTTGCTCGAGCCGCGCACGCCGCCAATGGTCGTTGCAGATGCTGCGCATGACGCCCGACAGGAATGCCACGATGGGTACCTCGGGTGGCCAAGGGCGCGACCCGTCGAGGACGCGTGCGATCGCTTCGTGGAGAATGTCGCTCCAGCCGAGTCCTCCCGGCAGATCGCGGCTCCACAGCCGCGCCAGAGCATTTAGCCGCACGAGCTCGAGATCGGACAGTGCATCGATGGCGGATGCGACATCGGCCGCGCGGACAACCGCGTCATCAGCCTTGGGAGCTATCGTCAATGGTTCCATGGTCACACCATTATGCGTTTCACCGGGCCCAGTGCGGACAGTAGATGGAAAAATCTTTTGACGTGTCCGCGCGGACTGACCTCAGGCGTATCGTCTGTATCGCAACAGGAGAGCCCTCATGGACGACACGTTGGCAGCGGCGCGCCGCTGGTATGCCGAAGACCTGCGATACAAAGTCCCGGTCCTGCGTAACCCGCAGCTGATCGAGGCATTTGCGTCTGTTCCACGCGAGCAATTCGTCGGCCCCGGACCGTGGCGCATCATCTCGGACCCGTACAGCGACGCATTCCTGACCTCCGATACCGACCCGCGCTGGCTCTACCATGACGTTCTCGTGGCGATCGATGCGAGCCGTAACCTGAACAATGGGATGCCCAGCCTCTGGGCCCGCAACTTCGAGCATCTCGACATCGCGCGCGGCGGTCGCGTGCTCCAGGTCGGTGCCGGAACCGGATATTATTCGGCGGTGCTGGCTGAGATTGTCGGATCCTCCGGTCGCGTGACGGTGGTTGAAACTGACCCAATGCTGGCCTCGCAGGCCCGAGCGAACCTCGCGAACTGGCCGCACGTCGACGTCATCGCGGGCGACGGCCGGACGGTGGACGTTGGTGAACTTGACGTCGTCATCGTATTCGCCGGATCCACCCACCCAGCCCGCCTCTGGCTCGATCGCCTGGTCGACGGCGGCCGGCTTCTGATGCCGCTGACCGACGACTCCTGGAGGGGCTTTCTTCTTCGCGTGATCCGGCGTCGAACCCAGTTCGAGGCCTGTTCGATTGGTGCCGTCTCTGTCTATCCTTGCATGGGTGGACGCGACGACGAGGCGGGTAGACGTCTGCATACCGCGCTCGAAGGCCTGCCGCCTGGCAAAGTTCCGATTCGCGCGCTGCATGTCGGTGATCCCGGGTCTGACCATGCAGGAAAGGTCTGGTTTCCGGGACCTGGATTTTGGCTCGAGCGCGATCCTGTCGGAGAGGATGCCGCGCGCAAGCAATGATGCGGCTGATCTTGAAGCCTCTCTACGCGAAAACCCCGGCATGAAAGTCGGGGCTCGTGGTGCCACGGCGTACATCCGGCCGCGACGATCGGCTGGAGTTAGCATGAGCTTCTTGAATAAAATGTGACCTTCGCGGCGTCCGCACTTGAACGTCGTGCTGATCATCCGCCGCGAACCGTCGATCGTAACGGGTCCCTCTTGCTAGAAGGCCAAAATTCTACGGTACAGTATCGTCTCGCAATGAACTGGTCGTTCGCTGCATGTAGGCGCGCATTTCTATCTATCGTATTGCCTCATCTGAGGATGTTACTTTCGCTTGACGGACGTAGCGCCGACTGTCGGCCGGTCTGAGGTTGCGTCA
>NZ_JBEGDB010000253.1:0-11767 GCF_043638955.1 Bradyrhizobium sp. 31Argb
CGGCAATCATCACCTCGCTGCGACACTGACTCGTCATCCAGATTGCCGCGCCTTCCCATCCAGATCGACGCGCTACATTCTTCGGCAACTCGGCGACCATCGCCTCGGTGGTGATCAGGAGAGCCGCCACCGACGACGCGTTCTGGACTGCGGTGCGCATGACCTTGGTCGGGTCGATGATGCCCTTGGAGACAAGGTTGCTGTACTCGCCGGTCTGCGCATCGTGTCGTAAGAGTACTGATCCTTCTCCAGGACTTTGCCGACCACGACCGAGCCGTCTTCGCCCGCGTTGATCGCGATCTGACGGGCCGGCCAGGACAGCGCCTTGCGCACGATCTCGACGCCGGTCTTCTGGTCGTCGTTCTTGGTGCGCAGGCCCTTGAGCTGCTCGGTGGCACGGAGCAGGGCGACGCCGCCGCCCGGAACGATGCCTTCTTCCACCCCCGCACGGGTCGCGTGCATTGCGTCATCAACGCGATCCTTGCGCTCCTTCACCTTGATCTCGGTCGCGCCGCCTTAGCTGACTGCAGCTCTCGGCGTCGACGATCTACGTCAGTGATAAGCGCCGCATGTGTCCGCGCGGCTTCCTGGCCTTTTCGAGGCCGGCTGGAATGAACGGCCGTTCCAGCTGATCCGGCAGGAATTCTATCTGTGGGCGGGAGCGCGGTCTGTCATGTCGGTCCGAGCGCTTCGCTTCACCGGCTGTTGATGCCTGAGTAATTCTCCCCAGAAGTGCCGTTTAAAAAATCCCCAGTTGATCGTGTCGCCCATCCTCAGGGCGCGCCCTGAGGATGGGCGACGAATCGATCACCCAATCCTGCTCTGCCCAGAACGAGGGAGCGGGTGCGGTGATCAAGCTTGGGGAAGTCATCATGATTCTTGATCTTCATCGGCAGGGACTGACGGTTTCAGCGATCGCCCGCGAACTCGGGATCGATCGAAAGACCGTTCGTAAATGCATCGCTCGTGGCTTAGAGCCGCCGGTCTATGGTCCACGTAAGCCGCGCCAGCGCCGCATCGATCCATTCGTTCCGTATTTGCGCGAACGGGTGATGGCTTATCCCGGCCTGACCGGCCGCCGGCTTTTGCGGGAGCTTCGCGAACGCGGTTATGAGGGCGGCTACACCGCCGTTACCGACCTGCTGCGCGAGATTCGTCCGGTCCCATTGCCAACGTTTGAAGTTCGCTTCGAGAGGCCACCGGGCGACCAGGCGCAGGTCGACTTCGCTCAATTCCAGGTGCAGTTCACCGATGAGCCGGCGGTCACCCGCATCGTTTGGCTGTTCTCCTTTGTGCTCGGCTTCAGCCGGCTGATTTGGGCGCGTTTTGTCCTGCACCAGGACATGCAGACGGTTCTGCGCTGCCATATGGCGGCATTCGAGGCGATCGGTGGCATCCCCCATGAGATCCTTTACGACCGCATGAAGACTGCCGTCATCGGCGACGCCGGCGGCAGCATCGTCTACAACCGGGCGCTGGTCGACTTCGCGCGACACTATGGCTTCCAACCCAAGGCCTGCCGTCCGTATCGGGCTAAAACAAAGGGAAAGGTCGAGCGACCCTATCGCTATATCCGCGAGGACTTCTTCCTCGCCCGCTCGTTCCGCAATCTCGATGACCTGAACGCGCAATTGCGCCATTGGCTGGATACGGTGGCCAATCCGCGTCTACACGCCACGACCCAGCGTGTCGTCAACGACGCCTTCGCCGAGGAGAAGGTGCATCTCAAAATGCTGCCGCTGGCACCCTTCCGCTCGGTCCTCAAGCTGGAACGGCGGGTCTCGCATGAAGGCATGGTGAGCGTCGGCGGCAATCTTTACAGCGTTCCCGACGCGACCCGGAAGCGGGTCGTCGAAGTGCATACGCTTGCCGATGAAGTTCGGATATTCGAAGACGGTGCCCTGGTCGCCGTGCACCCTGTGCTGGAGGGCCGACATCAGCGCCGGGTCGCCGCAGGGCATCGGAAAGTGCCGCGGATCACCGATCCCCATCGCGACACACCGATCTTGATCCTGCGCACCGCTGATGTGGTCGCCACGCCCCCCCTCGACTTCTACCAGGCCGTCGGCCGGCGGCTGGCCTGCCAGGGAGACCAGCCATGAACGCGGCCATCGAGATCGTACCGTCCGTGCTCGACCGAATCCGCAAAACCCTGGTCGGCTTGAAGATGCCGAGAGCGTTGGAGGTCCTGGACCAAACCGTGCGTCAGCTCGAGCGCGGCGAAGCCAGTGCGCTGGAGGTCATCGACACCTTGTTCGCCGAGGAACTGACGCTGCGTGAGAACCGCTGCGTGAAGATGGCGCTGCGGATGGCCAAGCTCTCGACCATCAAGACGCTCGCAGGATTCGACTTCTCGTTCCAGCCGTCGCTCGACCGCAATCGCATTCTCGCGCTCGCCCAGCTCGACTTTGCCGACCGCCATGAGGTGATCCACTTCCTCGGCCCACCCGGAACGGGCAAGAGCCATCTCGCCACGGCGCTGGGCGTGGAGGCCGTGAAGGCCGGCCGCAGCGTCTATTTTGCAAGTCTTGCCGACATCATCGGCGCTCTGACCAAGGCCGAGCGGGAGGGGCAATTGCGCGAGCGGATTCGCTTGCTGTGCCGGACCTCGTTGCTGATTGTCGACGAAATCGGATACCTGCCCGTCATCCCCGGCGGCGGCAATTTGTTCTTCCAGCTCGTCAATGCTCGCTACGAGCGCGGCGCCATGATCCTCACCTCTAATCGCGGCTTCGCCGAATGGGGTGAGTTTTTGGCGCCCCCGTGGGGGGCACGTCCGCTCCAAGGCGCCGTCCGCATAGACGCGGGTCCCGGACGGGATTATGATCTGATTGTTTTCGCCATCGACGCGGATGCCGGCGCCCCCTGCTCCTTGCGAAAGCAGGTCGGCGCGCTGGACCACAGTGTTGCCGCTGCCATAGACGTGCAGTCCCAATCCGAGCCTGGCCGTGTTGTATGTATTAGGCAGATAGGCGGTACGGTTAGCATTACGAGCGAAGAAGGGATTGTCGTTTACCAGATTCTGACCGTTGCCGTAGATCGAGTAACCGAAGGAATTGCGCCGATCGATGCTGTGGCCCATGTCCTGCAACGCGGCGAGCTCCGCCTCCATGAGGGAGGTATAATTCCGGTATTGCTGGTGGCTCATCAGGCTTTCGTGCCGACCATCCTCAGTCATCACTCGCACCGGGATACCTGGCATGGCACGGGCCAGTACTTTACTCACATGCCGGCCTGCGAAATAGCCCTGATCGCGGCTCAGGTCGAAAACGTCGTCAGCTTGCGGGTTCGCGCAGCCGGTACAATAGATTGCCTATCCAGGCTTCGCTTGTTTGCCATTGTCATCGTGCAAATGGTCGGTCCAGGCATTTATCGATTCAGGGAAATACGGTGATGTCGCCTCAGGAGAAAATGGCGAATCTTTGTACTGGCAATTCCCAACTGATGGGCCAACTCATGAATCATAACGGGTACAAGACCGATCTTCGGCGTCGTCGGTAATTGCGACGGGATGTAGGCATCGGATGAGAACCCCATCTCGCCGATCTCAACCATGCCATGCGCGCCGTAGTGCAGTTCGCCCGGATCTTGACGCGTGAGTGCCGCCTGCACCTTGGTGCCGCCGTCGGGACAGAGGCCCATGCGGTGTAACCGTTAATCCCGCCGATGTTGACGATGGCCGGCGACTGACCCGGCGTGACGTTGATGATTTCAGCCCAATGCTGGATCGCCGCAAGCGAATGATCTATTTCCCATTGCGGCAAATTCCGCAATGAAGGCCGCGCGTCGCCTGCTCGGCAACAAAAAGGGCCGTCGCCGGTGCCGAATATCCGTGCCCGTATGAAGGGCACGCCGTTCGAATCCGTGACATCGTAACTTTCAACGGCCCTACTGGGCGAACCCAGCAACGCATTAACCGCAAGCACGATGGTCGTAATTGTCTTCGTCTTCATACTACACATTCTATTCGAGGCATCGATTGCAAGCGTGCTTTGCCGTCCAACTTCGAGCGCGTGGGCACGTCAACGCGCGAGCGGAGCGGCCCGTGATTGGTTACACATTGGCCGCGCGACTTCGCGGCCATAACCCAAACGGCAGCGCTTCAAGATGAAAGGAACGCTGTTTGCTCCGGGTCCTTGATGAAATTCAAATCCGCTCACGAAAGGCGCGTCATCGCCGTCGCTGATGCCTTTGATTCAACTTCCTTAACCTCAAACTCTGGCGCATCACGCTTGGCATTTACGCCCCGCTGAGCCGAGGCGCGCCGCGCCCGGATATCACCGCCTGATGTCTGCGGCGCCGGGATGATGTCGGTCATTTTCATGGTCCATGAGCAATGCGAGCTCCTTATTTTCTCTGATCGCGCGGCGATTCTGTATTGTGCAGGAGACAATCCCGACACAGCGGCGGCTGCACGCAACTGCCAAGCAACGGAGCAAAAGCCGGGCCAATCGCCTGACGCGTCCGCGCACGCAGCCGAGCTGAAGGCAGCATGCACGCGCGGTGGCCGTTGGGTGTGAAAGCAGGCACTACCACGTTCGGCGCCCTCCAATGTTGTCGCAAACTCGCCAATGCAAAGGAGCGCAATGGACGCGCGCGCCGAAAAATTGCAGCGCGTTCGTTACTCATCTTTGCTGGCGATTGCCGCAATCAGTTCAGGGCTTGAATGTGCCCGCAAAAGGCAGGCATGTTTATGCACTCATTATCATGAGCTTCGTCATGACATGCTTCAGGCCACATGTGAGCACTGGCGCGCGGGCCGGCCACGTCAAGATAGAGGGTGCGTGAGGCAAGTGGAATGCGACGTGCGCGACCTGGCTGGTCGAAAATGCTCGGCCAGCGATCGCGCTTAAGGCGGATCGAGGATGACCAGGCAATTTAACTCGGAAGAGGCTGGAGCCGGTCCTCGTTGCAGCAGACGACCGTTTGACCAGCCGCGCCGAGTTGGGCGCCACGATCGGCAATATTCTCGAATTCTACGACTTCGGGACCTATAGCGTTTTCGCGATCCAGATCGGTGAGGCGTTCTTCCCGACGAGCGACCCGTTCGCAGCCTCATGCTGTCGCTCGTGACGTTTGGCGCAGGTTTTGTAACCAGACCGATCGGGGCCATCGTGCTCGGCTCGTACTCGGATCGGGCGCCGGCCCGCGATGAGCGCCAGCTTTGCCACGATGAGCGCCGCGATCCTGGTGTTGGCTGTTACGCCCTCCTACGAGACAATAGGAATTGCTGCTCCCTTACTAACCATTTTCGCACGTTTGGTGCAGGGCTTCGCTCTCGGAGGTGAAGTCGGTCCGACTACCGCCTATTTGATAGAAGCGGCCCCGGCCGAAGCCCGCGGTCTTGCTGTCTCGTTTCAACCTGCCAGCCAACAGATAGCTGCGACCGCCGGAGCGTTGGTTGGAGAAATACTCTCCCTCACCATGACAACCGAGGCACTCAATGCGTACCGATGGCGGATCGCGCTTTTGCTCGGCGCCGGTACGCTGCCGTTCGGACTTTGGTTGCGGAGCGCCCTGTCGGAAACGTTGCACCGCCCCGAAGCCCCGGCTCTCCTCGTCCAGACTGTAAGATCGCCTGCCGCTCGCCGCATCATGAGCTTGGGATTCGTCATTTTGGCGAGCTGCACGATTATTACCTACGTCCCGCAATATCCACCTATGCGCTGAACACCCTGCAAGTTTCTGCGCCTCTCGCCTTTGCCACCACGCTCATCAGCAACACGGTAGGAAATGCTGCCGCCCTGCTGGGCGGTTGGCTCGCGGATCTGGCCGGACGCCGGCACATCATGATCTGGCCGCAATCGCTGCGTTCCTGATGATTTATCCGGTGCTTTTGTGGATCACAGAGAGCCGCAGTGCCCGCGCACTTCTCGGAGGCCTCGGCGCGCTCACCCTGATCGGAGCGATTCCGAATAGCGCCTTCTATGTGAGTATGGCCGAAGGTTTGCCCAAGAACATTCGCGATGGCGCCTTCGCGACGATTTACGCTTTTGCGATCGCGATCTTCGGAGGCACAGCGCAAGTCGTCGTCACCTGGCTGATCCACGTTACCGGGAACGCGCTGGCGCCCGCCTGGTACATGCTTGTCGCCAGCGCGGCCGGGCTCTGTGCCATGCTGATGATGCCCGAGACCGCACCGCCCGCGACCTCGGAAAGGACCATGACCCCAGCTGCGACATCAACGCGATCAAGTTGACCCGTTAAAGAGACCGGCCTCAGCCAGTTCCGGTTGGCGATTCTCTCGTCACCCGCGATCACCCCGTCTCCGCAACCCCGACCAGCTCCGACGAAGTGATCGCTACCATCGTGCCACTGGAGACAAAGAATGGAAGCTTGGCAACACCTCGCAATTAAAGGGCCGGGGCGATTGTCCGGCCATCCGCATCAAAGGCTTACACCCTCTTTGCAAACCAAAACCTTGTCGGGGCCGCGGCATGACGGAGGCCCGGACATACTGCCGCCGCTGCCGCACCAAGCTTCCCCATCCGACCGAGAACCCGCACTCGTCGTTCTGCTGTCGTGGTTGCTGGAGGATGTTCTACGCTGCGAGGTGTCTGGTCTGCGAAGGCTCGATGGCGCGCAACGCCGGCCACCAGCTCGTTTGCTCTCGACCGGCCTGCAAGATCGAGTTCCGTGCACTGAAGCGTCACGGCGTCCTTGGCCGCTTCTACGGACCAAAAACCGCTGTTGGGCACACCCCCAGCCCGAATGTCGTCAGCGCCTCCGCAAACACCGCAAAACAAGGCGTTTGCGAGCGCGTCGACAGCGACCGAGGGTGGCGCATCTGGGCTCCTCGCTGAGCCCGTCGGAAATCCGCCTCGCGACCATCGGGTACACGGCTGCGGTGAAGGCTAGTCGTGTCGCCAACAGACGCCTTCGGGATGAGCTGGAGCGGGCCGAGATCGAGGCCAACGGTCACTTCGAGGACGCCGCGTGGCGCGAAATGACGAGCTCCCACGGCGTCCGAGCGTTCGTCGCCAGCGACAGGCGGCGGTCGGAATCGTGAATTCTCCCTCGCGACGTTCTTTCCCTTGGTCGACGAGATTCCGCGATAACACGCCGCGCAATGCCGAATTCGGGCACATCGTGGCGCCACACCTTCGACCTGACCGAGCCGACGAAGGTGTCGCAATTGATGCGCGTTGCCCGCCGCTATGCGGACCGCAAAGACCTTGCGGCCAAGGTCGAACGTTAGGCGGTGCTGGTCGCGCTGTCGCGTAGCGCGCTGCAAGAAGCGGCACGTCGTGAGTTCGAGGCGAGGATTTTGGCCGGCGAGCGCGTGAGCGCGCAGGAGGTTGCCGCGAAAACAACACGGGGCCTGAAGCGGAATGGAAGACCGCCCAAGGCTCCGGCCGCGACATCCCCGGTAACCCCTTAAATTACGGTGTTTGCGGACGCCTGTTCGACAATCGGGCTAGGTGGGTAGCCCGCCAGCCTAACCACCAACTTTCAGGCAGCACCCGCCGACGGCACTGACACCTTGCGCGGGGGATCCCGCGAAGGGGCTGTTCGTGTGTGGCGAACGCCAGCCGACGACAGCGCGGCCTGGAGCTTCCGACATCAGGGGCGTCAACTGGCGTCCGCAAGCGCCTGTCACATGACCGACTCACATTTTTTGTACTCGCCGATGTGACCTGTCCCCAAAAACCGACGGCCCCGCTCACTCGGCGAAAGAGGCCCATCGGAGGCCAAGTTCCGCGGGGCCTGCCTCCGGACCACCGGCTGGGCAGGCTGGAGCCGGCATGGACAGATTTTGTCTTGCTGGAGTAGCGCCATGAGCCGCAAGTTAAAGCGTGTGTCGTGCTGCGAGGTGTGCTGGACGATGCTGTCCGGATGGTGCCCGAAGCAAAGCGGACGTCATCGTTGAAGGCATGCCTAGCCGAAAAGATACTGGCTCTGGCCGCCGGGGCCAATCGGACACCGCTGTCTTACCGCGGCTTGCCGTGCGGGCGGTGCTGGAATCCTGCTGTAACTGCTACGGGTGTGAAGGGCAGCAACCGACCCTTGCAGCGGGCTGCGACCATCGCGGGAAGGTGATCTAAATCAAAGCCAAAGTGAATTAGCCGCGCTACGTTGCTGATAGGCCGAGTGGCCCTTCGGGCCATTGAGAGCTACGAGATGCTATGGCTGATCATGCAGAAATCATCCGCGCGAGCCGAGCAATGTCGGCAGCAGTGCAAAGACGGCTGGTCCGATCGACAAACAGCGACTACTGCGGCGTTCCGATGAATGGCCGAGGCTCGCACAGCTACCGGTGCTCGCTTCAACCGAAGACGCCTGCAGGAGTGAGCCTGACGAAGGCGACATTCTCAGGCTCCAGCAGTTCACTGAGATGCCTTTGCTCATGTGCGACCTCTTTGCTGATCGAGCTTCAGCCCCCTGACCCCACGGTCGGCCGAGAGGGAGCACTGCCCCGGCGCGCCCAACGGTCGCGCCGGGGCACATGACCTGGAGCGGAATATGCCTCGAAATAACTCAGCCTATTACCGCGCCAAGGCCGAGGATTGCCGTGCGCAGGCGGAGCGAGCGAGCCGCCCGCTCGACAAGGAGTCGTGGCAACGCCTCGCCGATGAATGGCAAAAGCTCGCAGAACACGCCGAGAGACTCGAAAATCAATAAGTCTTCGACCGATGCCCCACTTGGAAACTTGCTTAGGAATCCTGCGCAGGTTGATCGCTAAGGCGATCTGAACCGCATCCCGTTGGCTGAGAGGGCCATTAACGAATACTGGGATGTCACCCTGCCGAGGGCCCGCAAGAGCGGCCTTCGGTTTGTTCAGCGACACATTCTGGCCCACGCCAATGCGGTAATGGGGGATCGCCGCTCCTTCGCCGAACGCGTACATCGAAACAAAGCTGGCGGAGTAAGGCCGCCTTGGTCGGGGTATCCGCGGAGACGTGCCAGGTGTCATCGGCGATCTTGCGGAGGCGGTGCGTCCAGTCGAGACCACGCTGCATCATTTGGCTTCGCTTAGCCAGAGCCAAGCAAAAGTCCTGCCCAGCAAGCGGCAGAGTTATTCTTACGAAATTCTTCTTTGGGGAATTCCCTGATCGACCGGGAGGGGATTGTGCGCTGGAGCTTTACCGAAGTTCCCGAAGGCGGCCATCGCATCTTCGGGCGGCCGAGCCCCGAAGAGCTGATGTCGGCCGCCTCCCAAGTTGCAGCCTAACATGCTAGCGTGTTTTGGCGTGCAATCCTGCCATCTTGTCCTGGGCTGAGATGGTACGAGCCTGCCACACGACAAGAATGGCTTGTTCTCCGGCCAAAGCGCGATGTCACCGACTCATAAGGCAATACGCCCTCCGTGATTGTCGTGCCATACCCCAACTACATCCCGTGTCGAGCAACCTGCGTCGACCGGTGCTCCGCCTCGGCAAGCCAATAGGGTGGGTGGCCGCTAACTGCGGTGCTCAACAAGGACTTACAGAATGCAGGCGTTAGCTTGCCGCGATGGATCACGACGTTCTCGTGACCCGTCGCAGCTCGGGCGTTCTGCCAGTGCCGATTGTAGCCGCGCTGTTCATTCGACTTCACGTGGCAAGCGGCGAAGTCGGCGTCATCCAGCGTCGCCAACTGCCAGGCATGTACCGGCCGTTTCGTATGAATGTGCACCCACATCGGACTGGGCATCGCACCATTGCGCCGTGCCTTACCCTGCAGCTTGATCTCGAACAGCGTCCCTGGCTCGCCCTTCAACGCGCGCGGTAGATCCGCAGGCGCCAACTCCTCAGCCGCCCGCAGCTCTTCAAGGTACTTCTGCGACGGAAAGGCGTAGGTCTTCATGCAATCGATCCTGATTTTGGCCTTTCGGTCCTGCAAAGTCTTTGCCAGCCCCTGTGCCTCGGACAACATCACCTTGAGCCGGTTTAATTTGTTGTGCACTTCGCTCACTTGCGCAGGCGTGAGTAGGCCGCGTCGACGAGGCTCCTCCAACGCGGCTACACAGGCCTGCATCTCGGCGGCCTGCTTCTGCAGGCGCTCGACGACGGTGTCCACGATGTGGTCGGCGTCCTCGGGTTTCATCTGGCGCGCTTGCGAGATGGCCCTTTGCTGACCGGGCAGATCGAATTGCAAAAGTTCGTCCAACCGCTTGAGTACTCGCGTCAGTGCCTCCTTCGACGGGGGAGCCTGCCACATCGCCAAGTGTCCGGTCGCCGACGATGACGCCCTCGCATGTGCCTCCTCCGCGCTCGCGAGTTTCTTCGTACCCAGATCGGAGAGCACGAGAACCTTGGCTGCTGGCGCCGTGCCAATGCCGGCGGTCGCGACCTGCGGCTCCGGCCGCCCAGCCGCCGAACTCCCGGCGCAAGCGGCGGGCGTGCGCTTGCCTTTCCCCTTCCTGCGCGCTGCAGTGCCTTCGGCCGCAACAGCCCTGCCGGTAGTGCTCGCCGGTGTCGAAGCTCCAGCCTCGGCCGGCGGTGCGATGTTGGCCGGCATCTTCGGCTGCACTGCCAGAAACCGCATGACCTCGTTCGCAGTGAGCCACGCGCCTTCCACGATCTGGTCCAACAGTTCCACTGGGAGGTGGGCACCTGTTCCAACGTCGCTTAGCTTGGCAACGATGTCGTCCTGCGACGCCGACGCAAATTCCGAAAGCCGCTCCATGACTCCTTCCAGAACGGCGCAGTGCTCTGCGTCGAGTGCCTGTCCTTTGCTGTATAGAACAGCGTCGGACGTCGAGACGAATGCCGGAAAAACATCCTCGATGAAGGTTCCGAGCAGACGCGCCCGCCCGTTCTCACCAATGAGGATTTTTCTCACGGCTGGTTCGAACTCGCTCGCCTGCTGCTCAATCATGAACTGCGCGAGAGCGATCCGCGATTGCAGATGCATGCACTTCGTATTGAGTGCCCAGCCGGCGTGCAGCCGCAGTGCCGCCTCTTCGCCCTGCCGCATCCGGGGCGTTGTACTTGGTAGGTTGGCGGTGGCCGCGCAGACGGACTGCATCCGTTCCGAGCGCAATGCCTTCTTTCCCCACCACTCTATGCAGGCCAAGTACTGTTTCGCCACAGTGGAAACCGCTCGGCTGAGCTGGTCGGGCGAAGCGTTGGATTTGCGGAGCGCGTCGAGCACGGATGCCGCACCCTTCCTGCTCTTCTCCAAGGCGTAGATGGTCCGGGTGGCCAGCATGTTGCATTCGTCCGCCGCCTCGAGTGCCACGTCGCGGATTCGGCGAGCCTGATCGTCGGGCACAATGCTACGTGCCAAATCTGGGGGCAGACTCGCGTAGTACTCCAGAACTGTTGAGCCTGCCTTGACGACTTGATCGATCAGCTCTTGCGCCTGTGACGAGTCCTGGACTTGCTTGGCCGCATTACGACAAGCCTCAAATTCCTCAAGCAGGCTGTCCATTTTCCGCTTTGTTGCTTTGATCTCGTCGCCCCTCGAGGAAACGGGGACTGCCAGACGCGATGTTGGCGGGTGGCTGGCGAGTGGCGCCGTTGCACCTTGAGGCCCGGAGCGCATCCGCTCCAGGACGGAGTCGAAAGATTGGCTGCCTTCCCCAGGGGCGAGACTGGAATCCGAGGGCGCATTGCTTGATCCCCCCGCGCTGTCGGCTCCTGCAGTCCCAACGTGCGATTTGCCAGGTCGGCCAATGCCCGTCATATTCATCTCCGATACAGTCGAGAATGCGCAGCCTATCTAGATAGAGCACCTGGCTGACGAAGGTCGTTCTCCCGGACGCATGCATGTTTCGCGGGATCGTGAGCACGGATTTCAGGGGATCGTGAGCAGAGATTTCAGACGATCGTGAGCACGGATT
>NZ_JBEGDB010000254.1:0-11760 GCF_043638955.1 Bradyrhizobium sp. 31Argb
AAAGCTCGCGCCAAACTCGGCCGCGCCTATCCAGCCACCCCCAAAGAGTCAAAATCACTGTGATAGACCACTAGGTGTGCTCCCTCGCCCCGCTCTTGCGGGGAGAAGGTTGGGGTGAGGGGCTGCTTCCACGAATTCGATGGACGAGAGTATGCGGCTAGTCCCCTCACCCGGCGCTGTGCGCCGACCTCTCCCCGCAAGAGCGGGGCGAGGTGACTTTTAGTGTCCCTCGAAGGCCATCAGCGTCCGCACAGGGACGTCCATTGCGCGCAGCTTGGCGGCGCCGCCGAGTTCGGGCAGGTCGACGATGAAGCAGGCGGCGACGACGTTGGCACCGATCTGTCGCAAGAGCTTGACCGCGCCCTCGGCGGTGCCGCCGGTGGCGATCAGATCATCGACCAGGATCACGCGCTCGCCGGGATGCACGGCATCGGCATGCATCTCCATCTCGTCGAGGCCGTATTCCAGCGAATAGGCGATCCGCACCGTGGTATGCGGCAGCTTGCCCTTCTTGCGAATCGGCACGAAGCCGGCCGAGACTTGGTGCGCGACCGCGCCGCCGAGGATGAAGCCGCGCGCCTCGATGCCGGCGACCTTGTCGATCTTCGAACCGGCCCAGGGATGCACCAATTCATCCACCGCGCGGCGGAAGGCGCGGGCATCCGCGAGCAGCGTGGTGATATCGCGGAACAGGATGCCGGGCTTCGGATAGTCCGGAATGGTGCGAATGGCGGCCTTCAGGTCGAGGTCAAACGTCATTGCTGTCTCGCTTTCGTCCTTACGCCCTGGTGTCTAGCCGGAACGCGTTTTCCACGATACGCAGGCCGACTTCGCCGCCGAGCGACATCAGCGATTCCGGGTGGAACTGCACGCCGCCGACCGGCAAGGTCTTGTGCTCGATCGCCATCGCGATGCCGTCCTCCGTGGTCGCCGTCACCGACAATACATCAGGCACGCTCTGGCGCTCGACATAAAGCGAATGGTAGCGGCCGATCACGATCTCGTTCGGCAAATTTTGCATTAACCGGCCGCCGCGCACCTGGATGCGCGAGGGACGGCCATGGGCGGGCTGGCCGAGCTGGCCGAGCTGGCCGCCGAAATATTCGCCGATCGCCTGCACGCCCAGGCACACGCCGAAGATCGGCAGCTTCTTCTCGATCGCGGTGCCGATGGTCTTCGAGATCCCGAAATCCTTCGGCCGCCCCGGACCGGGCGAGAGCACCAGGAGATCCCAGCTTTTCTGCTTCAGCATCTCCTGGGCGTGGATGTGCCGGACCACGGTGACGGCGGCGCCGACCTGGCGGAAATAATCCGCCAGCATATGCACGAAGCTGTCGTCGTGGTCGATCAGGAGCACCTTCTTGCCGGAGCCGGTGGCATCGGGGGCAATGGTGGAGAGCCGCTTCGGCGGGTCGCCGCGCAACGCCTGGAACAGGGCTGCGGCCTTCACCTGGCACTCGCGGTCCTCGGCCGCCGGATCCGAGTCGAAGAGACAGGTGGCGCCGACGCGAACCTCGGCGAGCCCATCCTTCATGCGGATGGTGCGGATCGTGAGCCCGGTATTGATGCTGCCGTCGAAATTCACGCAGCCGATGGCGCCGGCATACCAGCGCCGCGGCGAACGCTCGTGGTCTTCCACGAACTGCATCGCCCACAATTTCGGCGCGCCCGTCACGGTCACCGCCCAGGCATGGGTGAGGAAGGCATCGAGCGCGTCGAAGCCCGGACGCAACATGCCCTCGACGTGATCGACCGTATGGAACAGTTTTGAGTAGGTCTCGATCTGGCGCCGCGCCAGCACCTTGATCGTGCCGGGCACGCAAATGCGCGCCTTGTCGTTGCGGTCGACGTCGGTGCACATGTTGAGCTCGAACTCGTCCTTCTCCGAGTTCAGGAGCTGGCGGATCTGCTCGGCATCGCCGATCGCATCGCTGCCGCGCGCGATCGTGCCCGAGATCGGACAGGTCTCCACGCGCCGGCCATCGGAGCGGACGAACATTTCCGGCGAAGCCGACACCAGGAATTCGCCTTCGCCCAGATTCATCAGCGCGCCATAGGGCGACGGGTTGATGCGGCACAGCCGCTGAAACACTTCCGCCGGGGAACGCTCGCAGGGCTCGGCGAAGAGCTGGCCGGGCACCGCCTCGAACAGATCGCCGCGGGCGAACGCCGCACGCGCGAGTTCCACGGTCGCCTGGTATTCGCCGGGCGCGTGATCGGCGAAACCCTGCCGACCCGCCTTGAGATAGCGGCTCTCGGCGGTCTCGCGCGGCAGGCCTTCGGTCGACTTGCCGTTCCAGGCGAAATCGTAAGTCAGCACCACGCCGCGGCCGGTGGCGCGGTCATAGGCGAGCAGCCGGTCGGGCACATAAAGCACGATGTCGCGCTGGTCGGCCTCGCGCGGCCGCTTCTGCACGAGGTCCTCGATCTGGAACACGAGGTCGTAGGCGAAGGCGCCGAACAGGCCGAGCAGCGGATCGGCACTGGACGAGAAGGCCGCCACGAGATCGCGCACCAGTGACATCACACTGGCGCGCCGGGTGCGCTGGTCTTCCTCGACCGGGGCTTCGCCGCGGATGATATGGCCTGCGAGGCGCGCCTCACTCTTCTCGGTGATGACGACGCAGGGCTCGCGCAGGACATCGCCGAGGAAGGCGATCAGCACCTCGCCACGCTTGTTCAGCGCTGATAGCGAGAAGTTCGTGCCTGATGTCTCCAGCGCCAGCGGCGGATCGGAGAAGCCGAGATCGAAGCTCTCGTAGCGCCCGGGCACGCTCGTGCCCGAGGACAGCACGACGCCGCGGCGGCGGTCGAGCAGATCGATCAGGTCGTCGAGCCGGCCGGCATTGCCGGTGAACTGTTCGACCACACGGGTGACCGCAAGCCCGCCACTGGTGCGGTACTCGCTTTTCGCCGGCAGGGAGAAGACTGTCCTGTTCATGTGTTCCTCTTACGAGACTTAACGAGGGAGCGCCACACGGGACAACCGAAGGGACCGTCGCACTGCGATGGCGACCTTCGACGATATTTTAAATGAAATCGCACCGGCCACCTATGAGAAGGTGGGCCACCAAAGACAGGATGGGCGGCAACGGTGCTCATACCGCGCTAATCACCACCCGGCGGGGGCGATGTCAAGGGACGGGCACGGCCGCTGGCCTGCCCAAAAATCCATCTTTGGGGTTTGAAGGCCGGCGAATTCGCGTAAGTTTGATCCCAAGGAGTGGCGGACCAACCGCCCCAATGGACAACGGTGGAGGCGCATATGGGGCTATCAGGTCTCGGATATGCCGGGTTTGGCGCGGCCGAACTCGATGACTGGCGGGAATTCGGCACCACCCTCGTCGGCCTGCAGGCGGTCGAGCGCGGCAATTCCCTGCTCACCTTCCGGATGGACGACCGCAAACAACGCATCGTGATCGATCGCGCCGCTCCGGAAGGATCGCGCTTCTTCGGCTGGGAGGTGGCGGATGCGGCGGCACTGGATGAGCTCGCCGCCCAGCTCGAGCAAGCCGGCGTCGCGGTGACCGCGGAGCCGCAAGCGCTCGCCGATGCCAGGCATGTGCTCGGGCTGATCTCCTTCCACGATCCCGAAGGCAACCGGCTGGAAGCGTTTTGCGGCGCGGAGATCGATGCCACGCCGTTCAAGCCGGGCCGCGCGATCTCTGGCTTCCGCACCGGCCGGCTCGGGCTCGGGCATGCCGTGCTGACGGTCGAGCGCATCGATCCGATGATGGCGTTCTATGTCGAGGTGCTCGGCTTCGGGCTTTCGGACTACATCCTGCAGCCGTTTCGCGCCTATTTCTTCCACGTCAACCCGCGCCATCATAGCCTCGCGTTGATCGAGACCGGGAAGAGCGGCATGCACCATCTGATGGTCGAGATGTTCTCGCTCGACGATGTCGGGCAGGCCTACGACGTGGCGCTGAGCCAGCCCGATCGCATCGGCACCTCGCTCGGCCGCCACACCAATGACTTCATGACCTCGTTCTACGCGAGGACGCCGTCATCCTTCATGATCGAATGCGGCTGGGGCGGCCGCGAGATCGATCCGGCGACGTGGCAGCCATACGAGATGCGGGACGGCCCGAGCCTGTGGGGTCACGAGCGCGTCTGGCTGCCGGCCAAGGACCGCGAACTCGCTCGCGAGATGCGAATGCACGCCGCCGCCCAGGGCCGCCGCGCGCCGGTGCAGGTGATGCAGGGCAATTTCAAGCTGATGTCGGGCACCTGTCCGTGGTGGGACGGGGTGACCGGAAAACCCTAAGGCTGCCACGAGCCGTCAGCGCAAATCCCTCATGGTGAGGAGGCGCTTGCGCCGTCTCGAGACGATGCTGCGCATCGCTCGGAGAACCATGAGGCCCCGCCGTCGGCCTCATCCTTCGAGACGCGGCGAAGACGCCGCTCCTCAGGATGAGGGGATGCACCCATCAGCCCAGATGCTTCTTGAAGAACTCCGTCGCCCTGTCCCAGGCGAGCTCGGCGGCCTGGCGGTCGTGCACCGACATGCGCTGCTCGTTGACGAAGGCGTGCTCGGCGTCATAGCGGAAGAGCTCGAGCGACTTGCCGGCGGCCTTCATGGCCTTCTCGAAGGTGTCGACCAGTTGCGGTGTGCACCAATCATCCTTGTTGGCGAAATGTGCCTGCAGCGGGATCTTGACGTCGGCCGGCTTTGCCGCCTGCTCCGGCGGGATGCCGTAGAACACGACACCGGCGGTCAGTTCCGGAATCTTGGTGGCGCCGATGACGGTCACCGCGCCGCCAAGGCAGAAGCCGGTGAGGCCGACCTTGGCGCCGTTCCGCGCCAGATATTGCGCGGCGCCACGTACGGTCTGCGTGGTGGCGTCCATGAAGTCGAGCGAGTTCATCTCGCGACCCGCGGCATCGGTGTCGTGATACGGCACCACCGTACCCTTGTAGAGATCGGGCGCCAGCGCGTCGAAGCCGGCCCGCGCGAAGCGGTCGCACATACCCTTGATCTGGTCCTGCAAGCCCCACCACTCCTGGATCACGACCACGCCCGGCGCATCGCCGCGCGCCGCGTTGGCGAGATAACCGCCTGCGTCCTTGCCGTCCGGACGCTTGAAGGTGATGGTGGTGCCCATGAATTCCTCCGGAATGTTTCTGAGGGGGTTGCGAGTATCTTGACTACTCAGCGCGCGAGACGCAATCGCGCCAGCAAAAAAGCCCCCGCGGGGGCTTTTTCAAATCACGTTGCCGAAAGCGCGATCAGTGCGCGTTGGCCCAGACCTTCTTCTTGGTGAAGTACATCAGGACCGAGAACAGGATCAGGAACACGAACACCTGAAGCCCGAGCCGCTTGCGCGCTTCCATATGCGGTTCCGCGGTCCACATCAGGAAGGTCGTGACGTCGTGGGCATATTGCGCGACCGTGGTCGGCGAACCATCGCTATAGGCGACCTGACCGTCGCTCAGCGGCTTCGGCATCTTGATGGCGTGGCCCGGGAAGTACTTGTTGTAGTAGGAGCCCTCGGGAATGGTCACGCCGGCCGGCGGGTTCTCCTCGAAACCTTCCAGGATCGCGGTGACGTAATCCGGGCCCTGCTCCTGGTACTGGGTGAAGAAGTCGATGACGAACCAGGGGAAGCCGCGCTTGTAGGAACGGGCCTTGGTGATCAGCGACAGGTCCGGCGGAGCCGCGCCGCCATTGGCCGCACGAGCCGCCTGCTCGTTCGGGAACGGCGACGGGAAGTAGTCAGCGGGCCGGCCCGGACGCTCGAACATCTCGCCCTGGTCGTTCGGGCCATCCTTGATCTTGTAGTCGGAGGCGAATGCGGCGGCCTGGGCCGTCGAATAGCCGGGCCCGCCGGGATCCGCGAGGTTGCGGAACGCGACAAAGGACAGGCTGTGGCAGGTCGCGCAGACCTCCTTGTAGACCTGCAACCCGCGCTGCACCGCGCTGCGGTCAAACTTGCCAAAAGGGCCGGAGAACGACCACTTCTGCGCCGGCGGTGCCACCTCGCCCCCCTCGGCCTTGGCGCTTTGCGCGCCGCCGACCAAGAGCCCGCCCGCAACCATGATCGCGATCACGGCCGAGACCATCGGCGCGGCCTTGCGGCCCGTCTTCGCCAGCACATCGTCGGCGATCGAGTTCGGCACCGGCCTCGGCGTCTCGATCCGGGAGAGCAGCGGCAGCACAATCAGGAAGTACGCGAAGTAGCAGACCGTCAGGATACGGCCGGCGATCACATAGATGCCCTCCGGCGGCTGCGCCCCGAGATAGCCGAGCAGGACGCAGACGACGACGAACATCCAGAAGAACTGCTTGGCCAGCGGGCGATACTTCGACGACCTGGTCTTGGCGCTGTCGAGCCACGGCAGGAACGCCAGCACTAGGATCGCCGAGAACATCGCGACCACGCCCGCAAGCTTGTTCGGGATCGAGCGCAGGATCGCGTAGAACGGCAAGTAGTACCATTCCGGCACGATATGCGCCGGCGTCACGCCCGGATTGGCGGGAATATAGTTGTCCGCCTCCATCAGATAGTTCGGCATGTAAAAGAGGAAGTAGGCGAAGAAGATCAGGAAGCAGGAGACGCCGAACAGATCCTTGATCGTCGCGTAGGGCGTGAAGGCGACCGTGTCCTTCTCGGTCTTGGCCTCGACGCCGGCCGGATTGTTCTGGCCCGCCACATGCAGCGCCCAGACATGCAGCACGACCACGCCGGCGATCACGAAGGGTAACAGATAGTGTAGCGAGAAGAAGCGGTTCAGCGTCGGGTTGCCGACGGCGTAACCGCCCCACAACAGCGTCACGATGCTCTCGCCGAAATAGGGCACGGCGGAGAACAGGTTGGTGATGACGGTGGCGCCCCAGAAACTCATCTGACCCCAAGGCAACGCATAGCCCAGGAAACCAGTTGCCATCATGAGCAGGTAGATGATGACCCCGAGAATCCAGAGTACCTCACGCGGCTCCTTGTACGACCCGTAATACAGGCCGCGGAACATGTGGATGTAGACGGCGATGAAGAACATCGAGGCGCCGCTGGCGTGCATATAGCGCAACATCCAGCCGTAATTGACGTCGCGCATGATGAGTTCAACCGACCTGAAGGCGAGATCAGCATGCGGGGTATAGTGCATCGCCAGGATCACGCCGGTCAGGATCTGCACCGCCAGCATCATCGAGAGGATGGCGCCGAAGGTCCACCAGTAGTTCAGGTTGCGCGGCGTGGGATAGGCCACGAAGGAGGAGTGCATGAGGCCGAAGATCGGCAGTCGCCGCTCGATCCACCTCAAGACGGGATTGGTCGGCTGAAAATCGGATGGTCCGCTCATTGATGCGATCCTGAGAAGTAAAGACGACGCGATCGGTCGAAGCCTCGGGCTGGGCCGAAACTTAGCCGATCTGGATTTTGGTGTCGGAAACGAACTGATAAGGCGGCACGGCCAAATTGGCGGGCGCGGGCCCCTGGCGGATACGACCGGAGGAGTCGTATTGCGAGCCATGGCAGGGGCAGAAAAATCCGTCGTAATTGCCCTCATGGGCGATCGGGATACATCCGAGATGGGTGCAGATGCCGATGACGACCAGCCATTGCTCATGGCCGGACTTGACCCGGGCCTCATCGGTCTGCGGGTCGGGCAGGCTCGAGAGCGGAACGCTGCGCGCCTCGTCGATCTGCTTCTTGGTGCGGTGGCTGATATAGATCGGCTTGCCGCGCCAGAACACCTTGATGTCCTGCCCCTCGGCGACCGGCGCCAGATCGACCTCGATAGGCGCACCGGCGGCGATGGTCGCCGCGTCCGGGTTCATCTGGTCGATGAATGGCCAGACCGTCGCAGCTGCACCCACCGCAGCAGCAGCACCCGTTGCAACAAAAAGGAAATCACGGCGTGTCGGATGGTCCGCCGAAGACGCTGTCGTCACGATTCCAAGCCCTTTCCTTGTCTGCAGCCGGTGGAACCGCCCCGGTGGCGCCCATTGCAACCGGGAGGTCTGCCGGCGCCCGCGGCCCCCCGCGGCGGCAGAAAACCACTATCCCTCCTCCCTACTGGCGGAATAGCAGTCCAGAATCGTTCTATTGGCACCCTTGCCGGACGAGCGCAAGCCCGCTATCGGCTCGCAGGCGTGCAATGCACGAAATGAGCGACGAACGTTGTTTTCTTGAGACATTTCGTCGAGACTTAACCCCGCGCCACGGCCATGCAGATCGCGCTCTTCCAGCCCGATATTCCACAGAACACCGGCACCATCCTGCGGCTCTGCGCCTGCCTGGATGTGGCGGCTCATATCATCGAGCCGGCAGGCTTCCCGACCTCCGACCGGCATTTCCGCCGGGCGGGAATGGACTATCTCGACCACGTCCGTTTGACGCGCCATGATTCCTGGACGAAGTTCGAGCAATGGCGCCGCGAGGCTGGCTATCGGCTGATACTGTTCACAACCAAGGTCGCCGGTTCCTACCTCGATTTTCGCTATGCCGCTTCCGATATACTGCTCTTCGGGCGCGAATCCGCAGGGGTCACCGATGCGGTGGTGGCGGCCGCCGATGCGCGGCTGGTGATCCCGATCAAGCCGCCCATGCGCTCGCTCAATATCGCGATGTCGGCGGCGCTGGCGATCGGCGAGGCCGTGCGGCAGACCCGCAGCCTGAGCTGAAGGAGATTCCGTGAGCTACGCGGTCAAGGAGATTTTTCTTACCCTTCAGGGCGAAGGCGCGCATGCCGGCCGTGCCTCGGTGTTCTGCCGCTTTGCCGGCTGCAACCTGTGGAGCGGCCGCGAGCAGGACCGCGCCAGCGCCACCTGCCAATTCTGCGACACCGATTTTGTCGGCACCGACGGCACGCTCGGCGGCCGCTATGCGAGTGCCGCAGCACTTGCCGATATCATCGGCGCGCAATGGACGGGCGATAATGTCGGCCGCTATGTCGTGCTGACCGGTGGCGAGCCGCTGCTGCAGGTCGACACCGAGCTGATCGACGCGCTGCATGCGCGCGGCTTTGCCATCGGCGTCGAGACCAATGGCACGATCACACCGCCAGACGGGCTGGATTGGGTCTGCGTCAGCCCGAAGGCGGGCGCGGAACTCGTGGTGCGGAAGGGGAACGAGTTGAAGCTCGTCTATCCGCAACAGGACGCCGCGCCGGAACGCTTCGTCGATCTCGATTTCGAGCGCTTCTCGCTGCAGCCGATGGATGGGCCTGATGTAATTCAAAACACCGCGCGCGCGGTCGAGTATTGCTTGCAACACCCTAAATGGCGGCTGAGCGTGCAGACGCACAAGACGCTGGGCATCAGATAGGAGTTGGACTTTCAGGATGTGGGAATTGACGAAATCGTTCCGCTTCGAGGCGGCGCATGCGCTCTCCGGAACGACCCTTGGCGCGAGCAGCCAGGAGATCCATGGCCATTCGTTTCGTGCGGAAGTGACGGTGCGCGGAACGCCGGACCCAGCGACCGGCATGGTGCTTGACCTAGGCCTGCTCGAACGCCGCATCGCCGAGGTGCAGAAGACGCTCGACCACAAGTTCCTCAACAAGATCGAGGCGCTTGGACTGCCTACCCTTGAAAACCTGTCGCGATTCATCTTCGAACGGGTGCAGCATGCGGGCAAGGTCAGCCGCGTCAGCGTGCATCGCGACAGTTGCAACGAGAGCTGCACCTATTTCGGACCGGAAGCCTAAGTCATGGAAAAATCCGCGATCGAACAGCGCAAGGCGCGCGCAAAAACCTGGTTCGAAACGCTGCGCGACGATATCTGCGCGGCCTTTGAGCGGCTGGAGGATGACGCGCCTGCTTGGCTCTATCCAGGCGAAGCCGGGCGCTTCGTGCGCACGCCGTGGGAACGCACCGACCATACCGGCAAGCCCGGCGGCGGTGGCGTGATGTCGCTGATGCGCGGGCGCCTGTTCGAAAAGGTCGGCGTGCACTGCTCGACCGTGCATGGCGAGTTCGCCCCCGAATTCCGCGCCCAGATCCCGGGCGCGGCGGATGATCCGCGCTTCTGGGCCTCGGGCATCTCGCTGATCGCGCATCTGCACAACCCGAACGTGCCGGCGGTGCATATGAACACCCGCTTCGTCGTCACCACCAAGGCGTGGTTCGGCGGCGGTGCCGACCTCACGCCGGTCCTGGAGCGGCGGCGCACGCAGGACGATCCGGATACGCTCGCCTTCCATGCCGCGATGCAATCAGCCTGCGATGCGCATGCGCGGATCGCGCCGTATGAGAAATACAAGAAATGGTGCGACGACTATTTCTACCTGCCGCATCGCAAGGAGGCGCGCGGCATCGGCGGCATCTTCTACGATTGGCACGACAGCGGCGACTGGGACGCCGACCTCGCCTTCACCCAGGATGTCGGCCGCGCGTTCCTGAATATCTATCCCGAACTGGTCCGGCGCAATTTTGCGACAGCATGGACCGCTGAGGACCGCGAGGAGCAACTGGTCCGGCGCGGGCGCTATGTCGAGTTCAATCTGCTCTACGACCGCGGCACGATTTTCGGCCTGAAGACCGGCGGCAATGTCGATTCGATCCTGTCGTCGATGCCGCCGCATGCGAAATGGCCGTGAGATCGCCATCGTGACCAAACTCCCCCGCGCCATGCTGATCGACATGGACGACACCATCCTGTCGGCCTATGCCCGGCCCGAGATCGCCTGGAACACGATCGCGGCTGAATTCGCCGATGAATTGACGCCGATGGATCCGCCGGTGGTTGCCGCCGCGATCCTGGCTTTCGCCCGGAAATTCTGGTCCACGGCGGAGCCGATCTGGCGATTGAAGCTCGAGGAAGCGCGCCGCGAAACGGTCAGGGGCGGCTTTGCCGCGCTTCGTGCGAGCGGTCACCCGTCCGTTTCAGACGATCTCGCGGTCCGGATCGCCGACCGCTTCACGACGTTTCGCGAGGAAAGCATCTTCGTCTTTCCCGGCGCGCACGACGCCATAGACGGGTTGCGGGCGCTCGGCATCAAGCTCGCGCTCGTCACCAACGGCGCCGCGTTGATGCAACGCGCCAAGATCGAGCGCTTCGCACTGACTCACCGCTTCGATCACATCCAGATCGAAGGCGAGCATGGCTTCGGCAAGCCCGAAGAGCGCGCCTATCTGCACGCCATGGATGCGCTCGGCGTCAGCGCAGCGGACACCTGGATGGTCGGCGACAATCTGGAATGGGAAGTCGTCGCGCCGCAGCGGCTCGGCATCTACTCGATCTGGATCGACGTGCACGGGGATGGCCTGCCGGCGGGATCGACGATCAGGCCGAATCGCATCATCCGCTCCCTGACGGAACTGCTGCCCGGCGCGAATCGGTAGCGAACCCTGCGCTTCGCCGTAATCCCCATCAAAATCCTGTAGCGGCGATCCCTCGTGATCGGACTGTCATGACAGCTCTGTAACGTGCCCGCGCGTCAATCAAGGCGAAGGGTGGACCATGGAACTAAAACCAGGCGATGTGGTGATGCTGAAATCGGGCGGGCACCCGATTACGGTTGCGGAAGTCAACGAGGATTCCGTCGAGTGCGTATGGATGGGTATCGACGGCGATCTGTTTCGGGAAACGCTTCCCGTTGCCGTCCTCGAAGCCGCCATTCCCGATGACGAGGAAGAGGACGACGACGAGGAAGACGAAGAAGACGACGAAGAAGACGATGAGGACGAAGACGATCGCCGCAAGGACAAGGTCGCTTAAGTCCCTGCCTGCGATGCGGCCTAGACGACCGATTCCATGAAACCTGCGTCGTGGCGCGGGTTGAATTGGATGGAACGGGCAGGTTGTTGGCGGATTC
>NZ_JBEGDB010000255.1:0-11729 GCF_043638955.1 Bradyrhizobium sp. 31Argb
ACACCGATCCGATTCGGTATCGCCGCCCCAATCCTGACGGTCAGTTCTCCGGTAACATCCTTGGTGAGGCAATGCGCGTGCTACGGGGCGCGCCGGTCTCGGTGTTGACCGCGGCCAAGCCGCGTCTCGGCAAGATGGCGGCAAGCGTAGCTGCCTTCGCGCTGGGGTGCGCTGCCGGCGCATGCCTCTACGCGAAGCTTGGTACGTGGTGCTTCGTCCTCCCACCGCTGATCGCTTTGCCGGCCGTGTTCCTGGCGCCCGCCGAGCCGAAGTGACGCCGCGAGAATGGATCGGCGAGACGACGGCGGGTGAACGGAGAGTTCGCAGTCATGACACGGCTCGTTGAAGTTTGGGCAGGACGTCCTCGATCTCGTGGCGGTGCGGCTCGAGGACGCTCGGCAGTTTCAGATCGCGGCCGAGCGTCGCTACGGGCTCGTCGACCGCGAATCCCGGAATGTCGGTCGCGATCTCGAACAGGACGCCGCCCGGCTCCCGGAAGTAGATCGAGCGGAAATAAATGCGGTCCTTCTGCTCGGTGGGATGCAGCCCATGATTGCTGATGAGCTTCTGGGCCATGGCTTCCTGTTCGGAGTCGTCCTTCGCGCGGAACGCGATGTGGTGCACGGAGCCGCGGCCCTGGCTGCCGCGCAAAAAACCCTTCGCTTCATAGATATGGACGACATTTCCCCGTACGTCGCCGGGCGCCTTGAAGCGCGTCCCGCATCCCTCCCGTGCGGTCTCGCTGAAGCCGAAAACGTCGGTCAGGATCTTTGCGGTCTTGGTCCGATCCTCGAGCAGGAGCGTGACGCCCTGGAAGCCGTGGATCGCATGCTCTGCCGGCACCTCGCCGTTGCTCCATGGAGCTTCGTCCTCGGCGCCGGCGACGCCGACGAGTGCCAGCGCCATGCCGTCCGGATCGGAGAACGCGAGCATGGACTCGCCGAAGCGCTTCTCGATCGCCTCGAACTTGATGCCCTTCTCGAGGAAGCGCTGCGTCCAATAGCTCAGCGAGCGCTGGGGCACGCGGAAAGTCGTCTGATGGATTTCGCCGACACCTCGGCGGCCTGCAGGAGCTGCTGCCCAGGGGAAGAAGGTGAGGATCGAGCCCGGCCGGCCAGTCTCGTCGCCGTAGCAGAAATGGTAGGTGGCCGGATCGTCGAAATTGACGGTCTTCTTGACCAAGCGCAGGCCGAGATTCCGGGTGTAGAAGCGAAAGTTCTTCTGCGGGTCGCCGGCGATGGCGGTGACGTGATGGATGCCTGACATCTTGCCTCCGGGTTCGAAAGAGCCGCTCGGGCTCTGGCGACACATATCGAATGGCTTTGATGCGAGAACAATCCATGCTTTCATGACGCTACTGTTTACGAATTGGCGACAATCGGGGTTGAACGATGGACAAGGTGGCCAGCCTAAAGGCCTTCGTGAAAGTGGTGGAAACCGGCAGTTTCTCGGAGGCGGGCCGCCAGCTACGCCTGTCCAGGTCGGCGATCAGCAAGTACGTCGGCGATCTCGAGGAAAACCTCGGTGTGCAGCTCCTCAATCGGACCACGCGGCATGCGAGCCCGAACGAGAACGGTCAGCTCTATTTCGAACGCGCGCTCGTCATCCTTTCCGAGATGGATGCCGCCGACCAGGCCGTCACGCATTTGCAGTCGGCCCCACGCGGACTTCTGCGCATCAATGCGCCGATGTCCTTCGGCACCATAAAGCTGGGCCCGGCGCTCGCCGACTTCATGCTCAAATATCCGGAAATGCAGCTCCAACTCGTGCTGAGCGACGACCTCGTCGATCCCGTCCAGGACGGTTTCGACGTGACCCTTCGTATCGCCGAGCTCGAATCCTCCAGCCTGATCGCGCGGAAGATCACGCCTATGCCGAGGGTGATCTGCGCATCGCCGGACTATCTCGAGAAGCACGGCATGCCATCGCACCCGCGGGACCTTCGCGATCACATCTCCCTGACGTACGGCTTCCTGCTCACCGGCAACCAGTGGAAGCTGACTGGTGCCGACGGAGAGCACTGGATCCAACCCGCCTGGTCCCTGTGCGTAAACAACGCCGAGGTGCTACGCGACGTCGCCGTCAAGGGAAGGGGAGTGGCGTTGTTACCCGAGTTCATCGCCGGTGAGGCGCTGAAGAGGAAGCAACTGCAGGCGATCTTGAAGGGCTTCTCGGCGCCGCCACTTACGCTGTATGCGATCTACCCGCCGACACGACACCTGTCGGTGAAAGTCAGGCTTTTCATCGATTTCCTCGTCGAACGCTTCGGGCGCGAACTCGATGCCCGAGGAAGTTGAAATGGCTTCCAAGACTTCCGATCCATCGCCTCGGATATATCCCCCGTCGGTCTCGTTCGTGCGAAGAGCCGGCCCGATCGCGGTCGCTGCCGGCAGCGCGGACAGCTTCGCCGAGACCGAAACCTGGCTACTGGAAGAGGCCTCCGCCGAGCGGCAGATGATCGACCTCCTGGTTAAGCTGATCCGTCGAATGAAGGTGGCTGGCTCTTCGGTCGATCGACTTACCCTGCACATCGGCACGCTTCACCCCCAGCTTGTCGGTTTCGCGTGGGTCTGGAACGCCGACGATGGCTTCTGCGACGAGGTGCGGGTCGCTGACGCGACTGTCGATTCCGATGCCTACAGACTCAATCCGCTGCAGCGTATCGTCGAGACCGGCGAGACGATACGACGAGCGCCGAACGAGAGGTCGGCGCAGGACGAATTTCCGCTCATGATCGAGCTCGCGGCCGCCGGCATGACCGACTACGTTGCGATTCCCTTGTCGGGTCTGGACACACGTAACGTGATCACCGTCGCGACAAAAGCTAGCGGCGGCTTCGCCGGGGCGGAAATAGATTCATTGACCCGGCTCTTCAAACTATTCGCCTTGCATGTGCAACGGCACAGCGAGTTGAAGATCTCCGAAAACGCGTTGGCAGCCTACCTTGGTTGCGGCGCCGCTGCCAAGGTGCTCGAAGGCGCAATCAAGCGCGGTGCAGGAGACTCGATCCGCGCCGTGATTTGGGTCTCGGACCTGAGGAATTTCACGCAGATGTCGGACGTTCTGGCCCCGGCCGACATGCTGGTGCTGCTGAACGCCTACTTCGAAGCGATGGCGAGCGCCGTGGCCGCTCACGGCGGCGAAATTCTCAAGTTCATCGGTGACGGCATGCTCGCCGTCTTTCCGGTGAAGATCGGCGTCGCCGAAGCGTCGCGCGCGGCCGTCTCGGCGGCGAGGGAGGCAATTGCCAGACTCGAAGCTTCTAATCGGAAAATCCGGGTCGCGTCCGACGCCGAAGGCCACCCCTTGCTACGCGCGGGCATCGTCCTTCACGAAGGTGAGGTCTTTTTCGGCAACATCGGCGCCCCGGATCGCCTGGACTTCACGGTCATCGGCGCAGCCGTCAACGAGGCTTGCCGCGTGGAAGCGCTCACCAAGACGATAGGCCGGGACCTGCTCATGACGGAAGCCGTCGCCCGACACGTTCCCCATGATGTCGAGTATCTCGGTGAGCACCAGTTGCGAGGAATCTCCGCCCGGATGTCCGTGTACGGAATGGCGGGATGACGACTTCATTGGTCCGGCCGCTGCTCGTCAGCAGAAGGAGCCTCCATGGCTGCCGTCGACCTCCTCGGTTCTGCCAGCACTAAGCTCGCGTAGCGGTCTCTCTGCTGACGGTCTTGAGGCTCGGATAGTCGAGATATCCGGAATCCGAACCGCCATATATCCCGAACGGTTGCGGTGAGTTGTAGGGGCCGCCGGCTCGAATCCGCGCCGGAAGGTCCGGATTGGCGAGAAAGAGACGACCGAAAGCAACCGCGTCCGCCTCGCCGGAGTTGACGATCCGGGCGGCGCGCTCGGGGGTGATACCTGCGTTGACGATGAGCGGGCCGCGATAGTGTGCGCGGAATATCGGAAGCATCCTTTCGTAGTCAGGCGCCCCGGTCCAGGCGTTGGTGTCGGCGAGGTGCAGGTATGCAAGTCCGGCAGTCTCCAGCCATTGCGCGAGTGGCCCATAGGTCTCCTCCGGTTTCGGGTCCCGCGTGCTGTTGTAATCGGCGAAGGGTGATAGCCGCAGTCCTATCCGCGAACGCGGTATGACATCGGAAATCGCCGAGACAATTTCCTGAAGCAGCCGAAACCGTCCTTCGACACTCCCGCCATAGTCGTCGGTTCGCAGATTGATGGCCGGGGACAAGAACTGATGTATCAAATAGCCGTTGGCGCCGTGGATCTCGACGCCATCGAATCCTGCGCGAACGGCGTTAGCGGCCGCGAGCCTGAATTCGTTCACGACGCCTTGAATCTCTCCGAGAGTTATCGCGCGCGACGGCGTAGCGGTGATCCGCACATATGCGCCGTTGGCAAGGAGCGCCCACACCTGCAGCCGATCCAGATCGTCGTTCACGCCCGACGGAGACGGCGGTTGCTTGTCGGACAGCAGGCCACGCGCACTCGCGCGTCCGGCGTGCCAGAGCTGCGCGACAACGCGCCCCCCTTCTTTGTGGATACGACCGACGACCGCTTTCCATCCCTCGGTCTGTTCGTCGGTCCACAGACCGGGCGTCCGGTCGAACGCGAGGGACATCGGTCCCACGTTGACGCCTTCGGTAATGATGAGGCCGGCGCTCGCGCGCGCGGCGTAGTATTCCGACGCCGAGGGATTGATGATGCCCCGCTCGTCGGCGCGCGAGCGCGTCATCGGGGCCATGACTATCCTGTTGGCGAGATCGAGATCGCCCAGGGTCGTCGGATGAAAGAGATCTGCCATATTTCACATTCCTTCGAGTTTCGGATCCTGGTCGATCGGGCTAGTCGGTGCTTCTTTCGCGCGACCAGCGATTTCCCAGCGCAAGACCGTATTGGTAGAGAGCGCTCCCGTATTCGAGCTGCAGCCGCTCGGTGGACTGGAGCGCGACGTCGACGTTCGCGCGCGCCGACTTCAGAGCGCGTGCGAGAACGGAGGCCTCGTAGGCCGCCTTGGCGGTTCCCCCCGCGGTGTGGGGGCGTGCGACGAACGCTGCGTCGCCGGCCAGCAGGATTCGACCGAACAGAGTCTTCGGCACCGTCACGTCGAGGATCGTCTGGAGGAAAGGATCGCGCGTTTCCGAGATTAGTGCGGCCATCTTCGGATGAAGCTCGCGCAAGGCACGCGCCTTCAGCGCGGCAACGGTGCTCTGCGGCGTCGTACCTCGCGGAAGCGAGGATCGATGCCGTACGCCGTTCCTGTCGGTCAGCACGTTCGCGAGGTCGGCGAGAGCGACATGCACATACCAGACCCAATTGAGGCGCCGCGATCCGGTCGTGACGGCGCCGTCTTTTCCAGGGATGAAATACGCAAGCATGTGGCCGCCGCTGCGGGCCTCGGAGAAAGTGAAAAGGTCGTCGAAGAAGGACAGAAGATCGGGAGGCACGTCGCTTTCATCCAGCGTGCCCCTCCAGGCAACGTAGCCGGCATATCCCGCCTCGACGTCGGGTAGCATTGCTCGCCTCGTTGCGGAGCCCGAACCGTCGGCGGCTACGAACAGATCGCTTTCGACCACGGTGCCGTCGCCGAGGGTCGCCGAGACCTTGGAGCCGGCCTGGATCACGGTCGTCACCTCGGAGCCCGCGCGATAGCATTCATCCGGAACGGCGGCCCGCAGCGCTGCGTGGATGGCTTCCCAGGAGGTGAATTCCTGCGGCATCTCCTGCAGGACGCCGTCTCCGCCGTTGTGATCGAGATATCGCCTCCCGCGGCAGGACGTGAAGGGGAGTGGGCGTACGCCATTTTCCGCGAAAAATCGGGTCAGTTCGCGTTGGACAACGATCCCGGCTCCTCGGGCCATCATCGGGCCGGGCACGCGTTCATGAACCCTTATGGTCGCGCCGAGCCTTCGAAGCGCAATGGCGTTGCAAAGCCCGGCAATCGACCCGCCGCTGATCGTAACCGTGAAGTCATGATCGGCATGCCAACTCATCCGCCACTCCCGATTTGCAGCTTCGAATGGGTCCGTCACGTCAGTGGCGCGATGCCTTGCCGGGTCGGAACGAAAGCGTCGGTAGCTGCAGGAGCAGACCCGCTGTCGCAAGCGCGGCCCCGTAGCCGCAGACGCCGAGCCAGGACAGATGCGCGTATGCCCAACTTGCCCCGAGCGATCCGAGTGAACCGCCGACGAACATTGCCGTCATGAACACGGTGTTCAGCCTGCTCCGTGCCTCCGGACGGAGCGCGAAGATCAGGTGCTGATTTGAAACCAGCGCAGCGTTCACGCCGACGTCGAGCAACACCACCCCGACGACCAATCCCGCGATGACGTCCCAGCCCGCGAAGACGACCCAGGAGGAAAGCGATACGGCGGCCGCGATCACAATGACCAGGTGCGGACCCCGCGTGTCGGCCACTCGACCTGCGAGAGGCGCAGCGAGGATGCCCGACGCACCGATGACGCCGAACAGGCCGGCGATTTCCGGTCCGAGTCCGAAGGCGGCTTCCTGAAGGTGCAGGGACAGGACGGTCCAGAAGGCGATGAATGAGGCGAACAGCATCGCTTGCGTTGCCGCCGCCAGTCGAAGCGCCGGTTCCTCGACGAGCAGGTGAACGAGCGAACGCAGCGCGGCAGGGTATCCGATGCTTTGCGTCACATGGTGGCGCGGCAGGATCAAACGGACCAGTACGGCAGCGCCGAGCGCCAACGGGACGCCGAGCCAGAACATCTCGCGCCATCCAAAATGCGATCCGACGAACCCGGCTATCGTGCGGCTGAGGAGAATGCCACCCAAGATTCCACTCACGACCGTTCCAACTGCGGCGCCCCTTGTGCGGTCATCGGCAAGCGTCGCGGCGAATGGGACGATCTGTTGGGCCACGGTGGCTGCGACGCCCAGCACGAGCGATGCCGCGATCAACGCGAGCGTGGACGGAGCGACGGCGGCGAATGCTAGAGCCGCCGCTAGAGCGACGAATTGCACGGCGATGAGACGCCGTCTCTCGACAAGGTCGCCCAAGGGAACCAACAAGAGGAGACCAACCGCGTAACCGAATTGTGTGGCTGTGGGTATGAGACCGATTGTCGAGGAGTTCGGGTAGTTTGCCTCGATCAGGCCGAGCAGAGGCTGGTTGTAGTAGATGTTTGCGACCGCGATCCCGGCGCAAACCGCCATGGCGAACGTGCGCGCGCGGGTGAGTTCGGGGACCTGTTGGTCCGTCGCAATCGTTGACGTTGACATGGCGGCAAATCCTCGTTTCGTCGGCACGCAGTCTCGGTTCCGCGCGCCCGACACTTGACCTCGAGCACGATCGAGAGTTAATTATCAATCGATAAATAACAAGGGATCGTCAAAGATGGATGGCTCCTATGTGCCGATGGCTGCGTCGGCACGTGGCCGCAATGGTCTTGGCGATAGCCGCCTTGTCCGCGCGCTCGCTTTTCAGGCGGAAGAGTGTTCGTTCGATCCTTACGCTGCGGACGCGCGAGCGTATTGGATTCCGTGCGCACGCTTTGGATTGGCTCGTCGAGCCGTGATCGGGACATTGTGCAAGTCCCGCATGAAACTGAAAAGATGGCGCCAGTACCGGCCTGATATCGCGATCGCATCTCGGAGGGGAGGGCGATGAATCTCAGGTCCGTTCTGCTTGCACTGCTTGCCATTGGAGTGATCGGCGGGACGGTGTCACTTTTTTGTGCGTTGGAATCGCCAATTCCGCCCGTCGATGCGCGGTCGCTAGGCGAGCCGGATCGTGGAGCGGTGCGCCGCGGAGCCAGTCTTGCTCTCCTTGGAGACTGTGCCACATGTCATACCGCACCCGGCGGACTCCCATACGCCGGAGGGCTTGCGATGCCGACGCCCTTCGGAACGATCTACTCCACCAATATCACACCCGATCCGGAGACGGGCATCGGGCGCTGGTCGGAGCAGGCCTTCATTCGTGCTTTGCGGTCCGGCGTGGATCGTGAAGGTCGCCACCTCTACCCGGCTTTTCCGTACGACCATTTCACGCGCGTATCGGACGACGACGCGAAGGCGTTGTACGCCTTCTTCATGTCGATCGATCCGGTCAAATCATCGGCGCCGCCCAACGAGCTTCCGTTTCCTCTCAACGTTCGTCTGACGCTGGCCGGCTGGAAGCTTCTCTTCCTTCGTCAGGCGCGGTTCGTCGCGGACCCATCGAAGGATGAGAGGTGGAATAGAGGGAAGTATCTGGTGGAGGGACTCGGCCACTGCGGCGCCTGCCATTCCCCCCGAAATCTCCTCGGTGCGGAAAAGACGTCGGCCGGTTTCGCAGGAGGCGAAGCCGAAGGTTGGCGCGCCTATGCGCTCGGTCGAAGCTCACGATCGCCGGTCGCATGGGACGAAGCCGCCCTGGCGGACTATCTCGCGCGCGGCTGGCACGCTTTGCATGGGACCGCTCAAGGACCCATGGCGAACGTGGCCAACAACCTCTCGCAGGTCGACCCCGCGGACGTAAGGGCAATGGCCCATTATCTTGTCTCTCTCGGCAAAGGCGAGGGGCGGAATGATGTGGAGAGGACTCGTTCTGGTCCGGGACGCTTGCCGCAGGCCGGCGGCGCTCAGGCGGCGACGCCCTCCATCCCATCAGAGCCGGGCGGCGCGATCTATGCCACCGTCTGCGCGTCGTGCCACGATGCCGACAGACCCTTGCCGCTAGGCGGCTCGAGACTCGATCTCTCCACAGCGGTTATGGACGAGGTGCCCACCAACCTGGTCAATCTGGTGGTGCGGGGAATACCGGCGGCTAGCGGCGCTTCCGCACGTCCTATCATGCCCGGT
The DNA here is from genome assembly GCF_043638955.1 of Bradyrhizobium sp. 31Argb. NCBI lineage: Bacteria > Pseudomonadati > Pseudomonadota > Alphaproteobacteria > Hyphomicrobiales > Nitrobacteraceae > Bradyrhizobium > Bradyrhizobium sp. 31Argb. The sequence goes on from NZ_JBEGDB010000255.1 coordinate 8,773, forward strand.
TTCGGTGATGTCCTAGACGACCGGCAGATCTCCGATCTTGCCAACTATTTGCGTACCCGGTTTGCCGGAAAGCGGCAGTGGGACGGGTTTGCGAAAGCGGTCGCGAAAGCAAGAGGTGGCCGGTGAGTCGGACCGAACAAGGACTTAGGAGGCTCGGTAAAGCAACATGACAACTTTGATCGTCAACGGCGAGCGCCGATCCATCGAGGCGAGCCCTGACACTCCGCTGCTCTACGTTCTCAGGGACGAACTCGGTCTGAACGGCGCGAAATACGGTTGCGGGCTCGGGCAATGCGGCGCCTGCACGGTCATCGTCGATGGCAAGGCCGTCTTCTCCTGTGTAACGCCGGTGATGGTGTTGGAGGGACGGACGGTCACCACGTTGGAAGGAATCGGGAGCCAGGACGCGCTTGGCCCGATGCAGCGCGCCTTCATCACCGAGCAGGCCGCACAATGCGGCTACTGTATTCCCGGCATGATGATGCGTGCTCATGCGTTGCTGAATCGCGATCCGCACGCCACCGATGAGTCGATCAGAGCGGAGCTGCAGCCTCATCTTTGTCGATGCGGCACGCACATGCGAATCTTGCGTGCGATCCGGCGCGCCGCAGAAGAGATGCGGCCGAAGACGGCCGACGCGAGGACGGAACGATGACGCATGCTGTCTCTCGGCGCAGCGTTCTGGCCGGCGCCGGTGCGCTCATCGTCGCCTTCCGGTTTTCCGGGGCGTATGCACAGACCGAAACCGGCACGGGTGCAGGACCCTCGAAGCACGGTTTGCCGGGAAGCCTCGACGACAACCCGAGAATCGACGCCTGGATTCGCATCGACGCGTCGGGCGCCGCGACGATCCTCACCGGCAAGGCCGAACTCGGACAGGGCCTCAAGACCGCGCTTCTTCAGGTCGCGGCAGAGGAACTCAAGTTGCCGCTCGATCGGCTCTCGCTGGTCACGGCCGACACCGCGCGGACGCCCAATGAAGGCTACACGGCTGCCAGCCACTCGATGCAGGACTCCGGCACCGCGATTCGGAATGCGGCGGCGCAAGCGCGCGAACTGCTCCGGGACGAAGCGGCCCGCAGATTCGGCGTACCCGCCAGCTCGCTGCAGGTACGCGACGGCGAGGTGTTTGGTGCTGACGGCGTGCGGCTTGGTTACGGCGAATTGGTGAGCGATCAACTGCTGTCGGTCGACGCTAAGCCGATCTCGCGCTTGACCTCGCCGGCAGACTTCACCGTGATGGACCGACCCGTGCCAAGGGTCGATATTCCCGCCAAAGTGAACGGTGGGGCTGCCTACGTCCAGGATCTACGTCCAGAGGGGATGCTGCACGGTCGCGTCGTTCGCCCGCCGAGTTACGGCGCCACGTTGCGGGACTGCGATGTCGCGCGGGTCGAGCGGATGAGCGGCATCGTCAAGGTCGTGCGGGACGGCAATTTCCTCGGCGTAATTGCGGAACGCGAATGGGCCGCAGTGCAGGGAATGCGAACTCTCGCGGCCACGACGAATTGGATCGAACGGCAGGAGCTGCCGGACGAGGTGGATTTGCCGGCCGCGCTGATGAAATTGCCTTCGCGCGACACCACGATTCACGACACGGGAAATCCCGGCGGGCCGGGAATCCTGGTCGAGGGGACCTTCAGCAGACCTTATCTTACGCATGGATCGATTGGGCCGTCGTGCGCGGTTGCGCAGTTCCAGGACGGAAAGCTCACGGTTTGGACCCATACCCAGGGCGTGTTTTTCCTTCGCGATGCGATCGCCGGCATGCTGCGGATGCCCACCGAGAACGTGCGCTGCATCCATGCGGAAGGTGCCGGCTGCTATGGCCACAACGGCGCCGACGACGTCGCGGCCGACGCGGCGATGCTGGCTTTGGCAGCACCCGGTCGGCCGGTCAGGGTCCAACTGATGCGTGAACAGGAGCACGCGTGGGATCCGTTCGGGCCCGGCATGGTGGTCAAGCTGAACGCGGCGGTCGGCGCGGACGGCGCGATTGCTGATTGGCACCACGAAGTGTGGAGCCAGTCGCACATGATGCGACCCGGGCCGCCGGGCACGCTGATCGCGGCCCGACTGAAGTCGGACGCTTTCCCGCCCGCGCCACCCGTAGCCCTTGCGCAGCCCGAAGGTGGCGGCGACCGGAACGCAATCCCGCTCTACGCGATCGCGAACTGCAAGGTGATCAGCCACTTCCTGCCCGACATGCCCTTGCGCGGCTCTTCGATGCGCTCCTTGGGCGGTTATCTAAACGTCCTCTCGATCGAAAGCGTCCTCGACGAATTGGCGGTTCGTTCGGGTCAGGATTCCGTGGCGTTTTGGCTTCGGCACATCGAAGATCCACGCGCGCGCGATGTCATCGAGAAAGCGGCCTCGCGTTTTGGGTGGACCGCACGGGCCAAGTCCTCGGAAGGCTCCGGGTTCGGGTTCGGCTTTGCGCGCTACAAGAATCTCGAGGCCTGGTGCGCGGTGGCCGTCGAGATCGAGCTTTCCCGGCTAAACGGTGTCATTCGTGTCCGTCGCATCGTGGCGGCGGTGGATACGGGGCAGATCGTGAATCCGGATGGCGTCCGCAATCAAATCGAAGGTGGCATCCTGCAGGCGATGAGCTGGACGCTCTTCGAGCGGGTGACGTTCGACCGTACTCGCGTCACATCGGTGGACTGGTCGGCCTATCCGATTATGCGGTTCGATCGCGTCCCCGAGTCGGTCGAAGTCCATCTGGTGGATCGGCCGGGCGACGCCTTCTATGGCGTCGCCGAGGCTGCGCAAGGGCCGACGGGAGCAGCCCTTGCCAACGCAATCAGGGATGCGACAGGCGTCCGCTTCCACGATCTTCCCATTACGTCGGCGCGCATAAAAAGAGCGATAGGGCCGTGATCGGCTAGGCCGTGTGGACAGTTACCTTATCCAGAGCAGAGTGGCGGCAATGGCGACGACGGCGAAGTAGTTTCGCG
>NZ_JBEGDB010000256.1:0-11679 GCF_043638955.1 Bradyrhizobium sp. 31Argb
TCTTGGCCGGTGGCCACCGGCCAAGACGCTAAATCGCTTCCATCGCACAAATCATGCCCGTGCAGATACAAGGGGTTGTCTCCGAGGATGACAGCGCTCGTGGAGACAACCCCTACCCGAATGAGTCCGGTACTGACGGCGGAGCTGCCCTCTCCCACAAGGGGCGAGGGCGCAGCAATTGGCACCTCCCGCGTTAGAACGCCAGCACCTTGGCTTGCTTGACCTGCGGCAGCGCGTGCACCTTGGCGAGCACGTCCGCCGGCACCGGGCCATCGACCTCGACCAGCGCGATCGCGTCGCCGCCTTGCGCGACGCGGCCGAGATGGAAGGTCGCGATGTTGATCTTGGCATCGCCGAGCAGGCTTGCGAACTTGCCGATGAAGCCCGGCTTGTCCTCGTTGGTCACATAGATCATCGATTTGCCGAACTCGGCGTCGACGCGGATGCCCTTGATGTCGACCAGCCGCGGCTTGCCGTCGTGATAGACGGTGCCGGAAACCGAGCGTTCCTGCCGCTCCGTCGTCACGGTCACGGTGATCAGGCTCTCATAGTCGCTCTGTGCGGCGCGCGTCACCTCGTCGACTACCATGCCGCGCTCCTTGGCGACGACAGGCGCGGAGACGACGTTGACGTCGCCCAGCATCGGCCGCAGCAGGCCGGACAGCACCGCCGAGGTCAGCGCCTTGATCTTCATCTCGGCGACATGGCCCTCATAGGTGATCTGGGTCTTGATGATGCCGCTCTCGGTGAGCTGGCCGGCGAACGAGCCGAGCTTCTCGGCGAGCTCGATGAACGGCTTCAGCTTCGGCGCCTCCTCGGCCGTGATCGAGGGGAAGTTGATGGCGTTGGAGATGGCGCCGGTGAGCAGATAGTCCGACATCTGCTCGGCGACCTGCAGCGCGACATTCTCCTGCGCTTCCGTGGTGGACGCGCCGAGATGCGGGGTGCAGATCACGTTGGGATGGCCGAACAGGATGTTCGAGGTCGCCGGCTCCTCGCTAAACACGTCGAAGGCCGCGCCCGCGACATGCTTGGAATTGAGCGCGTCCACCAGCGCCTGCTCGTCGACCAGGCCGCCGCGGGCGCAATTGACGATGCGGACGCCCTTCTTCATCTTCGCAAGCGCCGCGGCATCGATGATGTTGCGGGTCTTGTCCGTGAGCGGCGTGTGCAGGGTGATGAAATCGGCGCGCTTGAACAGCTCGTCGAGCTCGACCTTCTCGACCCCGATGTCCTTGGCGCGCTCCGGCGACAGGAACGGGTCGAAGGCGATCACCTTCATGCGCAGGCCGAGCGCGCGGTCGCAGACGATCGATCCGATATTGCCGCAGCCGACCACGCCCAAAGTCTTGTTGGTGATCTCGACCCCCATGAAGCGGTTCTTTTCCCACTTGCCGGCCTGCGTCGAGGCATCGGCCTGCGGGATTTCGCGGGCGAGCGCCAGCATCAGGGTGATGGCGTGCTCGGCGGTCGTGATCGAATTGCCGAACGGCGTGTTCATCACGATGATGCCCTTGGCCGTCGCCGCAGGAATCTCGACATTGTCGACGCCGATGCCGGCGCGGCCGATCACCTTCAGCCGGGTGGCCTTCTCGATGATCTTGGCGGTTGCCTTGGTCGCCGAGCGGATCGCGAGGCCGTCATAGTTGCCGATGATCTCGGCGAGCTTTTCCTTGTCCTTGCCGAGATTGGGCTGGAAGTCGACCTCAACGCCGCGATCCTTGAAGATCTGCACGGCGGCGGGCGACAGGGCGTCGGAAATGAGAACTTTCGGTTTGCTCATGGAAATGGTCCCTTGGGAGTGGTCCCTTGATGGACGATGCACTGATGGCGCCACCCGCGAACTTGCCCCGCGAGTCCATCCTCGTTTCGTGATGGATGGCCGGGTCAAGCCCGGCCATGACGACGATGAGGTGACGTTACTTACGCAGCCTTCGAAAGCTGCGCCTTGGTCTCGGCGAAAGCCCAGTCGATCCACTGTGTCAGCAGCTCGACGTCCTTGGCTTCGACAGTGGCGCCGCACCAGATGCGCAGGCCTGCCGGCGCATCGCGGTAATGCGCGAAGTCGAAGCCCGCATTCTCCTTCTCGACCAGGGCGACCAGCTTCTTGCAGAAGTCGGCCTGCAAGTCCGGCGTAAGCGAGGTGATCGCGGGATCCGTGATCTTCAGGCACACCGAGGTGTTGGAGCGGATCGCGGGATCCTTGGCCAGGAAATCGATCCACGGCGTCTTCGCCTTCCAGTCGGCAAGCACCTTGGTGCTGGCGTCGGCGCGCGCGATCAGCGCCTTCAGGCCGCCGATCGATTTCGCCCAGTCGAGCGCGTCGAGATAGTCCTCGACGCAGAGCATCGACGGCGTGTTGATGGTCTCGCCTTCGAAGATACCCTGGTTGAGCTTGCCGCCCTTGGTCATGCGGAAGATCTTCGGCAGCGGCCAGGCCGGCTTGTAGGTCTCGAGCCGCTCCACCGCGCGCGGCGAGAGGATCAGCATGCCATGCGCCGCCTCGCCGCCGAGCGCCTTCTGCCAGGAGAAGGTGATGACGTCGAGCTTCGGCCAGTCGAGCGGCTGTGCGAACGCCGCCGAGGTCGCGTCGCAGATGGTGAGGCCTTCGCGGGTCGCGCTGATCCAGTCGGCGTTCGGCACGCGCACGCCCGAGGTGGTGCCGTTCCAGGTGAAGACGACGTCACTTGCCGGATCGACCTTGGAGAGATCGGGGATCTCGCCATAGCCGGCATTGAGCTTGGTGACGTCCTTCAGCTTCAATTCCTTGACGATGTCGCTGACCCAGCCCTCGCCGAAGGATTCCCAGGCCAACGTGGTGACGGGCCGCGCTCCGAGCAGCGACCACAGCGCCATCTCGACCGCGCCGGTGTCGGAAGCCGGCACGATGCCGATCTTGTAGTCGGTCGGCACCTCCAGCACTTCGCGCGTCAGCTCAATGGCTTGCTTGAGTTTGGCCTTGCCGATCTTCGCGCGATGCGAGCGGCCGAGCGCGGCGTCCTTGAGATTTTGGGGATTCCAGCCGGGGCGCTTGGCGCAGGGGCCGGAGGAGAAATGCGGCACATTCGGCCGCGAAGCGGGCTTCGCTGCAGTCATGATCTACCCTTCCAGATAGCTGCCTCTCGGTGGGGAGAGGTTTCCCGCTGTCGGAGATAGTGGAAGGGTAAAGACTCGTCAAGGAACTTCAGGACGATCACAGGCGATTGATGGAGGCTCGCCCGGCGACGGAGCCGGCGCCTGATCAAGCAGTCCGGCCGCATCGTTCACCAGCTTCACGGCCTTTCGCCGGCTGGAGACTCTCATGATGCTCTTTTCACCGGCCTGCACGATGTATTCATTGCCCGCCCTGACGATCGAATATCGCTTCATCTGAAATATCCCCAAGCCGTCCCAGAACGCGATGACTTTGGACCGTCATCGCGTTCGATTTTTTGCTTGATCATGATCTCACTTCTTTGAGCATGATCTTTTCGGAAAACCGGTTTCCACTTTTCCGGATCATGCTCTAGCGGACCATGTTCTGCCGCTGGGAGACGCGTAACTATCAGGAGCGTTCCCGCCAGTAAAATTACGGAGGCCGGCGTAGTTTATCGCTTGTTAACCGGAACGCAGAGCGAGGACTACCACTGCGATCAGCGATGATAGCCGCGCAACTTGGCGCAAGTCAGAAGCGCATCGTCATGCCGACATGACTGCGTTGAAATCCAAGCCGTTCATAGAAGCGCTGCGCGTCGGCGCGGGTGTGATGCGTGAGCAGTTCGACGAGAATGCAACCGTTAGCGCGCGCTTCAACGATCGCCCATTGCACCATCTGTTCGCCGATGCCGCGGCTGCGGCAATGGCTTGCGACGCGCACGTCCTCGATCAGGCCGCGTGAGGCACCTTGCGAACTTATGCCCGGCAGGATGCATAGCTGCAGGCAACCGACCACCGTGCCGTCAGCGTCTTCGGCGACCACGAGCTTGAAATTCGGATCGCGGTCGACCTTCTCGAACGCCGCGAAATAGGATTGAGGCAAGGGATCCTCGATCCGCTCGCGCGCGCTGCCGAGCCGATCGTCCGCGAGCATGGCGACGATGATGGGAACATCGTCGCGACGGGCGCGACGGATCGTGATCGAAGACGCAGGTGCCATAATATATTCCGAAACGGCTAACGCGCCGGCGCCAGGCCAAGTGAGCGCTCGGCCTCATTGATCCAGCGGCGAAGCGCGGGATAGCCGCCGAGATCGAAGCCGCCCTCATGCGCGAGCCGCGTGTAGGCGAGCAGCGCCACATCGGCAAGCGAGAGCGACTCGCCGGCCAGAAACGGCGTCAGCGCGAGCTGCTGCTCCATCCGCGCCAGCGCCGCATGGCCGCGCTTGACCTTCTCCGGATCGAGCTCGGAAGCGGATTTGCCGAGATAGCGCATCTGGAACCGGCACACGGCGATATAGGGCTCGTGGCTGTACTGCTCCCAGAACAGCCACTCGTCCATCTTCGCGGCAGCAAAATCATCCGATGGAATGAGGTCGCTGCCGCGGGCGAGATAGCGGATGATGGCGTTCGACTGCGCCAAGGCGCGGCCATCATCGAGCACGATCGTCGGCACCTGGCCCGCGCTGTTCATCCTCAGGAAATCCGCGGTGCGCGTCTCCTGCTTGAGGATGTCGACGTTGGTCCAGGTGTAGGGCAGCGCAAGGTAATCGCACACCCATTTTACCTTCAGGCAATTGCCCGACTTGTCGTCACCGTAGATTTTCATGGCTGGCTGTTGTCCTGCTCCCGAATGACAGAGCACCAGCGGAAGCAGAAGCTGTCAACACGTCTGACGCATGCGCGCCTAGAATTTATAGCCGAGGCCGGCGCGCACCGTGTTGATGCTGGTATCGACCGTTGTGGTGAAGCGGATGTATTCCCATTCCGCGCGCATGAAGAGGCCGCCGACCAGGTTGATGTCAATGCCAAGGCCGGCCGTGTAGCCGTAGATGAGGTGATTGTGCACGGCATCCGTCGCGCTCAATGGCATCAACGGCGTGAAACGTCCAAGCGGAGTGGAGCTCACCGCGTCCGTAACGATTGCACTATGCGAAATGTCGGCCTTGCCGAGCGCGAAGCCGCCGAACGCATAAGGCAGGAAGCATCCGAAGGCATAGGCTGCGCGCCCCCGAAACGTCGCGATGTCCGAGATCGAGATCGAGGATGCCGAGGTGACTCCGACGTCGTGGTAGAAGGTGTCGGTGAGAGGAGAGCCGCTCACAAGCTCCTTGCTGGCGCTGGCCGAACCACCAAAGCTGCCGTGCACGTAGCTCGCCTCCAGGCCGAGCACGACGTCGCTCCATTGCCAGTTGTATCCGACAAAGGCTCCGTATGCGGACGAACGCGCCGTCTGCTTTCCGAGACCGAGATTCCATTGCGCAACGCCCATCTGCTGGACGACGTTGTCGGAAATCAGCGAGGAGATCAAAGATGACGGCTTGCTGTCGAAATTCGCATCGGACGAACCGTAGCCGGCTTGGCCACCAATATAGAGACCTTCCCAGTAAGCTCTGGAGGTTGTCAGCCCATCGGTGAAGCTGCCGCGAAGCACCGGGAGATCGGGAAGATCGGCGGCCCGCGCGCTCGTCACCGCGCCACACATCACTGCCGCCAGCAGAAACCTACGCATCGCCCACGCCCCCAAATCGACTTAATCAAACTCGGCGACGATCATCGCTCGTTAACCTTAACCAATGGTTGTCGCGCGCCGGTTTCGCCACAATCTTCGGCGTGATGAGCAGCACGCTCTCCGCAAAACGAAACGGCGCGGGATCATCCCGCGCCGTCCGCAATCGTTAACCAATGAAGGTTCGTATTAACCTTTGCGCACCAGCGGCGGCGGCGCGTAGACCGGCTGCGGGCTGTCCAGATTCCAGCGCACGCCGAGCTTGAGATCGTGCGAAGTGATATCCTTGAAGTTCATTGGATTGTTGGTCGTGAAGCCCTGGAACGTCGTCACGGGTCCCGTCAATCCCGAACCGAGATCGACGTAGCTATAGGCGACTTCGAGCGTCAGGTTTGGACTAACCTTGTAGGAAAGACCTGCATGCGCCGCCCAGGCGAAATTCCACTTGGACGCCGAATTGGCAAGCGCAAAACCTGGCGCAATCACGCCGGGAGAGAAATCAGCAAGCCCTTGATCGGTGAAATTGGAGACGGTCACGCGCGCGGCACCGACACCAGCACCGATGAACGGCGTTACGCACCACCAGGTTCCGAGATCGACATAGGCGTTGGCGAGAACAAGCCATTCCGACTTGCTTGCGGTGTAGTTGTCAGACCCCGCGCCGATAACTCCGCCGCCGAGCGGAAAAGTCGCGAGATCCTGGCCGTGAAAGTTCGTTCTTCCACGATATTGACCGGTGACGTCGGCGCGGAACCAACTGTTGAACTGGTAACCGACACCGAGACCAAAGATGCCGCCGGTATCAAAACCGGTCTGCTGGTTCAGGGAGAGCAGCGGCGTGTACAAGGCGTTGTTGCCGTTGCGCACTTCCTTCACGCTCTGATTGCTGAAGCCGATATCGCCGCGCAAATACCAGCCGCCGAAATCTTCCACCGGCGGCGGTCCGTAGGCCGGTGGCGGCGTGATCGGCATATCGGCGGCGAATGCCACCGAGGAAATCAGGGAGACCGCACCAGCGGCAACGAGAGATTTAACGCAACGCATTGGCTTCGTCCTTCTGGCCAGTGAGGCGAGCGGGGAAGCCTCACGTCTGAAAATCCACGGCCGGACGATGGCACTAAATGCTTAAGCGGCGCTTAACCCTAATTATTAAGGTTGACAACCTCTGACGATTTTCCCGAAAGCTCGCGGTATCACGCTATTCCCGCTGTCGAACAGAAAGCGGCCGCGCCACAAATGCAAACGATGCGTTGATGAAATCTCAGCTCTTGTCTTAACGCGTTTTCTTTACGCGCACCGGAGTCCACTTCGCTCGAAAACGCTTTAATGCGCGTGGTTCGGCATTTTCGGCAGGAACACCGCGAGCAGTCCGATCGCCGGCAGGAATGAGCAGAGCTGGTAGACGAAGGCGATGTCGGTGTGATCGGCGAGCTTGCCGAGCACCGCCGCGCCCAAGCCGCCGATGCCGAAAGCGAAGCCGAAGAACAGGCCGGAGATCATGCCGAAGCGATGCGGCATCAGTTCCTGCGCGAACACGATGATCGATGCGGTCGCCGACGAGATGATCAGGCCGATGAACACGCTGAGTACGGCGCTGGTGAAGAGGCCGGCATAGGGCAGCGCCAGCGTGAACGGCAGCGCGCCGAGGATCGAGAACCAGATCACGTATTTGCGGCCGAAGCGATCGCCGAGCGGTCCGCCCAGGAAGGCACCGACCGCGTTCGCCGCGAGGAACATGAAGAGATAGAGCTGCGCCGCCTGCGTCGAGACGTCGAACCTCTCGATCAGATAGAAGATGTAGTAGCTCGACAGGCTCGCGATATAGAGCTGCTTCGAGAACAACAGCGCGACCAGCACGGCGAGTGCGATCGTCACCCGCCGCCCGGCCGGCGCGTCCGGGTGCCGCTCGATGACCGCCGCCTTCCTGGTCACGATCTGCGGCTTGTACCAGGCGCCGATGCGCCACAGGATCAGGATCGCAAGACCCGCGATCGAGGAGAACCACGCAATCGAGGACTGCCCGAACGGCACCACGATCAGCGCCGCGAGCACCGGGCCCATCGAGGTGCCGAAGCTGCCGCCAAGCTGGAACACCGATTGCGCAAAGCCGTAGCGGCCGCCCGAGGCGAGCCGCGCGATCCGCGCCGATTCCGGATGGAACACCGCCGAGCCGAGTCCGACCAGCGACGCCGCGATCAGGATGATGCCGTAGTGATGCGCGCCAGCGAGCAACAGCAGGCCGAAGAAGGTGAAGCCCATGCCGATCGCCAGCGAGAACGGCTGCGCCTTCTTGTCGGTGAAATGCCCGACCAGAGGCTGCAGCAGCGATGCTGTGAACTGGAACGCCAGCGTGATCATGCCGATCTGCGTGTAGTCGAGCGCGTAGGCGTCCTTCAGGATCGGATAGACGGAGGCGATCAACGACTGCATGGTGTCGTTGAGAAAGTGCGAGAAGCTGATGCCCGCGAGCACGACGTAAGCCGGCCCCACCGCGGTCGCGCGGGCAGCCATGCGCGGCGTCACGTCTGATACCAGCACCGGTTCAGCCAGTGCTTCTTCTGAGACGGCAACGGGCTTGTTCAACGGAGATTCCTGGCGGGACTCGCGAAGCGGCAATAAGCCGTGCTTACGACGCACGCTCCGCTGCGACCAGCGCGATTAGATAATGGCTGCGATGCAACCAGCGCGCGCTGGATGGTCGTGATTTAGGCCGGAGCAGTCGCCAGCACTTCTCCCTCTCCCCGCCCTTCGCGGGGAGAGGGTTGGGGTGAGGGGCTCTCTCCGCGAGCAAAATAGCAAACGGACTCGCGGAGGCTCCCCCTCACCCGAAATTCAAGCGAAGCTTGAATTTCGACCTCTCCCCGCAAGCGGGGCGAGGTGCATCCGGGTCCGCTTCTTGCGTCCAACAAAATATCGAGCGTCACGCCGCAGCCGCGGCGGCATGGCCGAGTGCGGAGACGATGTGATCGACGACTTCCTCGACCAGGAGGCGGTCGTCGCCCTCGCCCATCACGCGGATCACCGGCTCTGTGCCGGAGGAACGGACCAAGAGGCGGCCGTGACCGTTGAGCCGCTTCTCGCCGTCGACGATGGCAGACTTGACCTCGACATCATCCAGCGGCTTGCCGCTGCGATAACGCACGTTCTTCAGGATCTGCGGCAGCGGATCGAAGCGATGGCAGACTTCCGACACCGGGCGGCGGAGCTTTTGCACCACAGCAAGCACCTGCAGCGCGGCGACGAAGCCGTCGCCCGTGGTGGCATAGTCGGAAAGGATGATGTGGCCGGACGGCTCGCCGCCGAGATTGTAGCCATCGCTCAGCATCCGCTCGAGCACATAGCGGTCGCCGACTGGCGTGCGCACCATGTCGAGCCCAATGCCCTGCAGGAAACGTTCGAGCCCGAGATTGGACATCACGGTGGTGACGATGCCGGGCTTGGCGAGCCGGCCCTCTTCCTTCCAGCTCTGCGCGATCACCGCGAGCAACTGATCGCCGTCGACCACGTGACCGCGCTCGTCGACCAGGATCACGCGATCGGCGTCGCCATCGAGCGCGATGCCGATATCGGCGCGCATCTCGCGCACCTTCTTCGCCAGCGTTTCCGGTGCCGTGGAGCCGCATTCCTTGTTGATGTTGAAGCCGTCGGGCTCGACCCCGATCTGCACGACGTCGGCGCCAAGCTCCCACAGCGCTTCCGGCACCACCTTGTAGGCGGCGCCATTGGCGCAATCGATCACGACGCGCAGGCCGTCGAGGCTCAGTTCGCGCGGCAGCGTGCGCTTGGCGAATTCGATGTAGCGATCATGGACGCCGTCGATGCGGCGGGCGCGGCCGAGGCTCGCGCTCTGCGCGAGCCGGCGCTCGATCGGCTCGTCGAGCAGTTGCTCGATCTGCTTCTCGACGTCGTCGGACAGCTTGAACCCTTGCGGCCCGAACAGCTTGATGCCGTTGTCCTCGAACAGATTGTGCGAGGCTGAGATCATCACGCCGAGATCGGCGCGCATCGACTTGGTGAGCATCGCGACCGCCGGCGTCGGCATCGGGCCGAGCAGCAGCACGTCCATGCCGACCGAGGTGAAGCCCGCGACCATGGCATATTCGATCATGTAGCCGGAGAGCCGCGTGTCCTTGCCGATCACCACGCGATGGCGATGGTCGCCGCGCTGAAACACCAGGCCGGCGGCCTGCCCCACTTTGAGGGCGAGTTCCGGCGTAATCAGACCATTGGCACGGCCACGAATCCCGTCGGTCCCGAAATATTTACGGCTCATATCACCCCCAAGTAAGGCTTGAGCTTCTCCAGCCACCTCAGCGAGAAGCCCGAAACGCCACCATGCAGGCGTTATAATGCGTCAGCCGCCAAGGCGGCTTCAAAATATATGATGAATCATTACCATCGCCCGAAGGCAAGAGTTTAGGTTAATATATTGTAAAATAATGTATATTTTGGAGGCCGGGGTTCCTGCGGACAGCGGCCAGCAGCGACTCTAGCGCTTGCGGAGGATGTGATGGTCGTCCTTGGACGGCGGCGGCTGGGTCACATTGACGGGGTCGGAGGCCGGAAAAGTCTCCTCCAATCCCTCCTCCAGGGACTCCTCAAGCGAGCGCTTTTCGCTCTCGGCATCTTTCGGCTTGGGGGTCGATCCGGTCATGGTGGCCTCCTGCTGGGTCGGAGTTCGGCGGAGTGATTTGGCAGATGATCCAACCATGCTAGATGACGGCGCATTCGCGAAATACAAGACGGGCCGGGAGCGTCCATGAAGCACATCACCTGCATCGAAGATCTGCGCCAGCTACACAAGCGCCGCGTGCCGAAGGCATTTTTCGACTATGCCGACCGCGGCTCCTATACCGAGGACACGCTGCGCGCCAACAGCGAGGATCTTCAGCAGATCAAATTCCGCCAGCGCATCCTGGTCGACGTCTCCAAGCGCGACCTCAGCACCACGATCCTGGGCGAGCCCGCAGCGATGCCGCTGATCCTCGCCCCCGTCGGCCTGCTCGGCATGCAGCATGGCGACGGCGAGATCTATGCCTGCCGCGCCGCACAGGCCGCCGGGATTCCGTTCACCCAGAGCACGATGTCGATCTGCTCGATCGAAGACATTGCGGCCGCCGTCGACAAGCCGTTCTGGTTCCAGCTCTACGTCATGAAGGACCGCGGCTTCATCAAGGCGCTGATCGAGCGCGCGATCGCCGCCAGGTGCAGCGCGCTGGTCCTGACCGTCGACCTGCAGGTGATCGGCCAGCGGCACCAGGACATCAAGAACGGGATGACAGTGCCGCCGGAATGGTCGCTGTCGAAACTGATCGATTTCGCCACCAAGCCGGCCTGGGTTTCCGGCGTGCTGCGTGGCAAGCGCCGCACCTTCGGCAATCTGGCGGGCCATCTCAAGATCGACCAGGACATCACCTCGCTGTCGACCTGGATCAATTCGCAGTTCGACACGTCGCTGAACTGGAAAGACATCGACTGGATCCGCAGCATCTGGCCAGGCAAGCTGATCCTCAAGGGCATCCTCGACGTCGAGGACGCCGAGATCGCGGCCAAGACCGGCGCGCAGGCGATCGTGGTCTCCAACCATGGCGGCCGCCAACTCGACGGCGCCCCCTCCTCGATCGAGGTGCTGCCGGAGATCGTGGACGCCGTTGGCTCGCAGGTTGAAGTCATGTTCGACGGCGGCATCCGCACCGGCATGGACGTGATGCGCGCGCTCGCGCTCGGCGCAAAGTCCTGCATGATCGGCCGCGCCTATGCCTACGGTCTCGGCGCCGGCGGACAGGCCGGCGTCACCGAGGCGATCAACGTGCTGGCGAAGGAACTGCTGACGACCATGGGCCTGTGCGGCGTCAACACGATCGCAGAGATCGACGACAAGGTGCTGGCGGTCTAAGGGGTCCGCCTCCCTCCTCCCTTCTCCCCTTGTGGGAGAAGGTGGCGCGCATGCAATGCGCGACGGATGAGCGACTATCTGGATTGTCAAGTTGCATTGGCGTAAGCGGCACGCGCCTCGCGTGCTTTGGCGTTGAGGCG
>NZ_JBEGDB010000257.1:0-11673 GCF_043638955.1 Bradyrhizobium sp. 31Argb
CAGATCAAAGCTTCGCAGCCATGATCCATCTGACCGCTGCCGTGATAAACTCCCGATGAATCCCAACAGACCCTAGCGCGTAACGCCGCGTAGACCTCCACCGTCGAGTTGATGTCGCCATCGGGCGCACCCGGATATATGCCCCAAGAACCATCGGGCCGCTGCCGCTGCAACAGAGCCTTGATGACCTCCTTCTCGGACGGCAACTGAAAACCGAGCATATGACTCGCCAATAGCCACTCAGCCTCGATGGTCGAATTCGATTCGACCATGCCGACCCAAAATCCAGATGCGTCCTGTGTCTTCGAAAGCCAGTCAATCGCAGACTGGATCGTGTGAGATAGACGATCGCTTAAGGGCTGTAGGGCTGATCGAGTTTCTAAGCGGTTGATATTCATCGTCATTTCTGGTGGAAAGTTAGGTGAGCCGTACAATTAGAGCATGCAACAACAGCTCTCAAGAGCTGCCCCCATTTATTGAGGAACAAAACGCCACACTTGCTCGCCTAAAAAGACACAAGAAGGAGGAAGGGCGGTACGAGGCCCGTCGGAGCTGTCGCGAGATCTACCCCGTTCCCGCGGAGCCCCCTTCTACGAATGTGAATGCGAAGGGCCTTCTCGTCGGCGGAAAGGCGTCTCCCGGCGGCGGGGGCAAGAAGTTCAGCCTTGCCCGTCGAACGGTGAGCCAGACCAGCGAGCCGGCGTAGCGTATGCCGCCGGAACGCGACGATGATCGCCTCCTCCTCGATGGAAAGCACGGTCGATTTGGCTTCCTTCGGGCCTGTCGGGAGATCGGCGACGGTCTCGCGCTCCTTCCACTTCGCGACAATCTTCTGGTTGATCCCATAGCGCCTGGCGAGGGCTCTCAGGCTCTCTTGACTATTTTGTATTGCTCGACGGATTGCCTCTGTCGTGGTGGCGCAGCCGTGTAAAACTTGTCCCATAGCGCATCCTTCGAATCGTGCGATAAGAATGCACCATCAAAGCCTGGGACTAAACACCTAGAGCGTGATGGCTTTAGCTTGAATCGATTGAGGATTGAACGAAGCCGCTGGCGCGGCATTTGAGAAGAGGTGGTAACGGCCGCCTCCTGTCTGAGAGGATCGAGGGTTTTCAGAGCCCAACCCTTCAGACAGGAGGTTTTCCGCAGCCCAGGTGAGCCCTCTCCGCCGACGCATGATCGAGGACATGACGGTCCGCAATTTGTCGCCGGCGACGCAACGATCATATCTCAACGCGGTATCGAAGTTCAGCCGATATTTTGGCCGATCGCCCGAGCATTTGGGTTTGGAGGACGTTCACGCGTTCCAGGTTCATCTGGTGGCGACGGGGGGATATCATGGCCTGCACTCAACCAGATCGTCTGTGCGTTGCGATTCTTCTACGGGGTGACGCTCGGCCACAGCACGATCCCGGAGCGCATCGCCTATGCGCGAGAGCCACGCAAGCTGCCTGGTCGTGCTAAGTGCCGACGAGGTGGTGAGCTTTCTGGAGGCGATCCCGAGCCTAAAGAGCCGCATAGCGTTGACGACAGTCTATGCCACCGGATTACGCGTGTCGGAAGTGGTTTTCCTCAAGGTCGCGGATATCGACAGCCAGCGGATGGTAGTCCGGGTCGAACAAGGCAAAGGCGGCAGGGACCGTTATGTCATGCTCTCGCCGCAGCTTCTGAAGATTCTAAGGGCTTATTGGCGGCTAACCCGACCGACACGCAGGCTATTTCCCGGCCGCGACAGTGAGCGGCCGCTTGATGCGACCGTGCTGCACGCGGCGTGCCGCTCGGCCCACATCGCAGCCGGTCTGAACAAGCGCGTGACGGTGCACACACTACGGCACAGTTTTGCGACCCATCTTCTCGAGAACGGCGCCGACATTCGTGTCATCCAGGTGCTGCTCGGCAATGATTTTGAATCTTAGCAGAGCGATCTCTACCTGACGAATATCCAGCGAATTCGGCAAATCGTCAATAAAATGGCCCTTCATATTTGTCGTAACGACGCGCATGTGCTTCTCCTCGCACGACAAAAAATGGAATGCCGCGAGCCGCGCGAGACGATCACAGCACGGCATCTCGAACATCGACAGCAACGACATGCGATCTAGATGCCGATTCCTGATAGTTCTGAACTCCCGCGTCTTTCGTTCGTAGAAGAATAATCCTTTCAAATTACCAGCGCAATTTGCGCGCTAGGATCGGGAACGAGGCGAGCGTCGATGCATTGATTTCATTGCCAACCGGGGTGCAGTCTCATGAGCGATTTCGCGACAAGGCATGCGATCGTCATCGGCGGCGGCGCGAGCGGCGTGTTGCTCGCCTATCAGCTTCTGCAAAACCCGGAGTTCGGGTTTCGAGTGACGTTGATCGAGCGACGGCTCGAGATCGGCCGTGGTGCCGCCTATCACACCAGCAATCCCGAACATATCCTGAATGTCCGCGTCGCCAACATGAGTGCGTTGCCCGACGATCCCGAACATTTCTGGCGCTGGCTTTCGAACCGCGCAGAGGGGCCGCTGTGTCCTGATCCGTATTGTTTCGTACCGCGGCGGACCTATGGCGATTACCTTGCAAGACTGACCACACCCTTCACGTCATCCGAAAGCGGAGCCCCTCGCCTAACCGTTGTGCATGGCCAATGCGTAGACGTCATCGAAGGCACCGCGGGCGTCACCGTGATGCTTGACAACGTTTCGTCCCATACTGGCGATGTCGCCGTCCTCGCCACCGGCAATGAGAGCCCGGTTGCCCGATTCCCCTGCGACGCCGATCCCTGGGCACCACTGTCCACGTCCGTCGACAGGGATGCAACGGTGCTGATCCTCGGCACGGGACTTACGATGATCGACTACCTATTGTCCTTGCTGCGAGGCGGCCATCGGGGCCAAATTGTTGCAATGTCGCGACGCGGCCTCTTGGCCAGGGCTCATCGCCGCACCGATCCGACTCGAATCGACGAAAGCGACGTCCCCTTCGGGGCGAGCGCCAGCCGCCTGCTGCGATGGCTGCGCGAGCGCATCGATGCGCAGATGGCCGCGGGAGGCGACTGGCGCAGCGTGATCGACGCCATCAGACCCTATACGCAACGGCTCTGGCACGAGCTCCCGCTCGCCTCCAGGCGTCGTTTCCTCGAGCACGCACGGGCCTGGTGGGACATCCACCGCCATCGCACGGCGCCTGAAGTGGCGATGCGCCTCGCCGGCGCGCTCGCATCGGGTCGTCTCTCCCTGGTGGCTGCGAAGGTCACTGGCATCGAGCCGAATGCAGCCGGCGCGCTGGTTCGCTATCGCCGGCGGGGCCGACAGGATACCGCCAGCCTCCAGGTCGGCCTGATCGTCGATTGCACGGGGATCGTGAAGGACCCGCGGGTGACCAGCAATCCTGTGATCCAGCGCCTGTTCGAGCAGGGCCTGGTGCGAGCGGACGCCCTGCAGATCGGCATCGACATCGCGGATGATTGCGCCGTGATCAACCGCAACGGCATTGCTTCGCGGCGGCTGTTCGCGGTGGGCCCGCTGACCCGCGCCGCCTTCTGGGAGATCGTCGCGATTCCCGACATTCGCAACCAGTGCGCCGAGCTGGCGGCGCGCCTCGCGGCCGTCTGCGATCCGATCGTCGGCCCGCCAGACTTACCGGCGTTGAATGGAGAAGCGTCGCTGCCGGCCGGGACGATGCCAGCAACGTCGCTGTAAAGATCAGCCATTGAAGCTGGCGGGAGTGAGCGCCGGCAGCTTCTTCATTGACCTGGGGCGACTTGAACACCTCGATGAAGGGCCCGATAGCCCGCACGCGGCCTCGCTTTGAGACAGCCAGGTTCACATGATGGCAGGACGCTGACGATCGAGTCCGCCTTGGCGAGCAGGTTTGGATGAGCTGTTCGAGGCGGCGAAGCGCGCCCAGCGCAGTGCCCGCGTGAATCGTTC
Organism: Bradyrhizobium sp. 31Argb; assembly: GCF_043638955.1. Taxonomy (NCBI): domain Bacteria; kingdom Pseudomonadati; phylum Pseudomonadota; class Alphaproteobacteria; order Hyphomicrobiales; family Nitrobacteraceae; genus Bradyrhizobium; species Bradyrhizobium sp. 31Argb. The sequence continues at coordinate 3,918 of NZ_JBEGDB010000257.1, forward strand.
CGATTCCACCGGGGTGGCCGGTACCCCAGGCTTTGAGGAGCTCCAAGGCTTCTCTGCCCCGCACCTCGCCGATCGGAATCCGGCCGGGGCGCAAACGCAGCGAGGACCGCACCAAATCGGACAGGGACGCGACGCCATCCTTGGTGCGCAGTGCGACCAGATTGGGCGCGCGGCATTGCAGCTCGCGGGTGTCCTCGATCAGCACCACGCGATCGGTGCTGCCGGCGATTTCGGCCAGCAGTGCGTTTATGAGAGTAGTCTTGCCGGTCGAGGTGCCGCTAGCGACCAGGATGTTCTTGCGCGAAGCGACCGCGGCGCGCAGCGCCGAGATCGGCAACGAAACTGTCACAGGCTTCTTGTGGGACGGGACCGTTGGGGACGTACGCGGTCCGTTTCGGGAGGAGCTGGCGCACGAGCCCTGGCGCCGGCTCTTCTTCCTTTATTCTGCGTGAACCGACAACAGCCGTTTGGCACGAGTTCCGCTAGGGTTATCGGCACGGGGAATTGCAGGGCCCAGCGCTAGAAATAGCAGGGCGCCGCCGGGACAAACCATTTCGAGCCCGGCCGATAAAGGGCAGCGGTAGCGCATGGCGCTGCCGCACCGCAGCAATATGCGTTGGCGGCGCACAAAGCAAGATGTTGGCTTCCGGATCGATGCCAAGGCGCACCTCTTCTCGCACGCCGAGTGTGCCGCCGCGTCCTCCTCACCGCGTTTCCGTCACGCTGCGCGCCGACAGCGTGACCAGACACATGAGTGCCGCCAACATCCCAAATGCGCTCGGCAATCCTGCGAACTTGGCGAGCCAGCCGACGCCCGCGGGTCCAACGAGGATGCCGGCATAACCAACCGTGGTGATCGCCGCAATCGCAAGGCCTGTGGGCATTGCCTTCTGGGCGCTGGCGCGCCGGTACAGGACCGGCACCAGGTTCGATGCACCGAGGCCAATGAGCAGGCATCCTGCCATGATAAACGCAAGGACCGAGGCGGTTAGCAGGACTGCGAAACCCGTGACTGCCAGCAGACTTCCGAACACCAACGTGGCGCGGTCGCCGACGCGTGCCACGACGGCGTCGCCACCGAGACGCCCAACGGTCATGGCGATGCAGAACAACACGAAGCCGAGCCCGCCCTGCGCTTCCGGGACAATGCCACGGTCCACGAGCAGCAAGGCACTCCAGTCGAGCATCGCGCCCTCGACCAGAAAGGTGATCGCCGCGAGCGCCGCGAGCAGCAGCACGACGGCGCGTGGCATGACGAACAGCGGCCCTTGCTGCGCCTCAGCGCTTGGGGGCAATCGCGGCCAGGTCAGCACCATCGCGATCGCCATGAGAGCCGAGCAGATCAGGGTTGATGACAAAGCCCCAACGTGCAGCCAGAGCAATGCGGTCATCGCAACGGAGCCAGCAAATTCGCCGATGCTGTATTGCGCATGAAAGCCGGACATCAGCGGACGCTGCGCTGCACGTTCCAGTTCGGCCGCATTGAAGTTCGCAGCGACATCGATCAAGCCGAGCGAGGCGCCGAAGGCAACCAGCGCGGCCCCGAGCGCTAGTGGCGTACCGGCAACCGCGAGCCACGGCAGGATGAGCGCAATTCCGAACCCGCCGATCAGGATGATCGGTTTGCTGCCGTATCGCGCCCTCAACAAACCGGTCAAAAGCATCGAGACGACCGAGCCGATGCCCAGGCAGAGCAGCAGACAGCCGAGAACTCCGTCATCGACCGCCAGCCGCTCCTTCGCGAATGGCACCAGCGGCGCCCAGGCCGCCATGCCGAAGCCGGCGACAAAAAATGCAAGGCGCGTCGCGAGCCGGGTGGCCGGGCGATCGACAGACATCATCGGGGACTCCCGAAGGAAGAGTTGGTGGTTTCGTGTTACACGCTAAGGACATCACGGCGGCGAGCGTGAGCGGCTGCGACCGCAGTTGCAGCCACTCGAACATGCTGTTTCATGTCGCCTCACAACAAATTGGGGCGGAGCGGCCGGACGCCACGGAGGACGTGCCGAGTCCGCCCCTCCATCACCGTCCCGCGACCGGTGATGGTACTCCGAATGAAGCAAGCGGCGTGCCGATATGAAAGTTGCAGGTTCTACAGTCGCTTGTGCGGTGTGTGTGTAGCGTCACGTCGTGGACATTGGTCTCAAAGCTGACAAACGGCGCGCTCGGGCATGCCGACCTCGGATCGACCGCGCGCTACGCACAGGTTGCGACCAATCTGCTCGCCCGCACGACTAGCCCATTCGATGGGCTCTCCATCAAGTGATCACACCCGTAGCCGCGCATATGCGCCCCGTGCTCGAGGTGGCGGACATCCTCCGCCGCCACGGCGCCGCGTTCCGTGCCGCGGCAGGGTCCTCGGCTGTCCTCCGATTAGCGCCGTGTGATGGCGGCCATCGAGGCGTGTCGCACAGCGACGCTCGGCGGCCATGTCGAGCGCTGCGACGACTGCGGCCTGGTCCGCGTCGCCTAACGGCCAGACCGAAGGTCAGATCACGCGCCTCAAGCTCGTCAGGCGTCAAATGTATGGCCGCGGGAAAATCGATCTGCTCCAAGCCCGATTAATCGGCGTAGAATGAAAGGAGCTGCACCAAAATTGCGTCAGAGCCAATATTGCAGGCCGAATGACAGGCATCGCATCAGCGGCCCGTGTGGAATCGACGTGAAGTGGTCGCGTAAACCCAAGCTTGGGTTTAGCCACTTGGATCCAGCTCGCGAATCGTAGCCTAGCTACGATATCCTAGTACCCGGAATCAGAGCTGAGTGATACGGCGGCCTTTGAACTGGCGTTGACGGACCTTTTTCTTGGTCCAGACGAAGGGCTCGGCTTTGTCGTTGTACGCGTTGACGTAGGCATCGATGTGTTCCTGAAGCTGGGTGAGGCTAGTGAAGGAGGTGCCGCTGAGCGACTGGCCCTGCAAGATCGAGAACCATACCTCGACCTGATTGAGCCAGGACGCGCTTGTCGGCGTGAAATGAAACTGCACGTTGGGGTGGGCCTTGAGCCAGGGCTCGTTCTTCTTGTGGGTGTTGAGGTTGTCGAGGATGACGTGAAGCTTTCGGCCCGGAAAGGCCGCGGTGACGCTGTTCATGAAATCGAGAAACTCGACGCGGCGGCGACGTTTTGAATGCGTCGCGATGATCTTTCCGGTGGCGACCTCAAGCGCCGCAAACAGCGTTGTCGTGCCATGCCGCTTGTAATCGTGGCTCTGGCCAGTCAAGGCGCGGCCATTGGGCAACTTCAGATAACCCTGCGCTCGCTCCAAGGCCTGGATCGAGGGCTTCTCGTCCACGCATAGCACAATGGCCTTCGCGGGCGGGGCGACGTAGAGGCCAACAACATCGGCGGCTTTGGCCGTAAAGTTCGGGTCGTTGCTCTCGCACCAGGACTTGCGAGCCGCAAGGTCAATCTTGTGGCTGCGCAGGAACCGCCAGACATATTGGACGTCAACATCGCCCAGCGCCTCGGCCAGCAGAGGGCCGGTCCAGCGCGCAAATCCTTGCGGAGGCGGCTTATCCAGCAGCTTCAGAATCCGCTTGTCGGTGGCCTTCGTATAGATCGGCTGCTTGCCGGGCCGTGGCTTGTCTTGCAGCCCTTCAAGGCCATGATCGGCATAGCGGTGCCGCCAAAGGCTGACAATCCGCGGCTGAACGCCGACTTCCTTGGCGATCGAGCGGGTGCTGCGCCCGTCCGCCGCCAACAGAACTATCCGCGCCCGCTTCAAATCGCGCTGCAACGTCACCGGCGAGCGACAACACGCCTCAAGCACCTTGCGATCTTTCCGCGAAAGGTGGACTTCTCTTGCTTCGGGGATCATCCATATCTTGAATCACGACTCACGATCCAAGAAAAGTGGGTACTAGATCTCTTCAAATAACCTTGCGCACTCACCATCCGTCCAGGGTTTCCGGCTCGCGTTATCGTCACGGACAGATGGCGCGACGTGGTCGGTCGGATGTGAACGAGGGCAGGCTGCTTTCACGTCCTCGAGCTCGATGTGCAGCTATCCAAGTCATCGTTTGAACATCGCGGCGTGTCAGGATTCAATCCGGACCGGCGGGTCACGAAAGGGATTAAGTAATCGCACGCTGCGCGTCTCGAAGTCCTTGATGTTGCGGGTGACGAGGACAAGATCGTAAACCCGCGCAGTCGCCGCGAGGGCCAGATCCCACCGATCCTTGTTCTTCGATCCAAGCAGTCGGGTCCATTCCGCGACGACACTTGCGTCTATCGGAATGATCCGGTCCGCATAGGCTTTCTCGATCGCACCGATCGTCTTGAGTAAGTTCGCGGCCCTGTCCGGATCGCGGCGCTTCAACATCTCGGCGCCGCGCCGCTTCTCGAAAAGCGTGGCGGCGCTCAGACGGAGGTCCGAATCGTCGACTGTTGCAAGCCACTTGCGCACGTTCGCGTTGCCACGCGCACCAAACTCGCGAAGCACGTTCTCGTCGATCAAATATGCGGTCACGGAATCCGGCGCGGCGCAACCTCGCCCGCCTCGGCTTCGTCATCGAACCCGAGGTCGGCTAGCTCTGCCAGCGCCCGCTTCAGGCTCCGCGAGGGATAGGGGCGTCCTCGCTTTGGATACGCCTTGGCATATTCGATCGCGGCCTCAACCTGATCGCGCGTCAGCGACGGAAAATCGTCGACAATCTCCTCGGCCGATTGCCCACGGGCGAGGGCCGCCACCATGTAGACAGGAATCTTGGTGCCTTTAATGATGGGTTCGTTGCGATCACCTCCGACTTGTACCCATCGGCGCAGTTCATCGAGACGGTGGAGACGGGTTTTGAGGTCGGCGTCGATCTTGCCGAGATCAAGGACCAGTTCGCCAAACGCGACTCGGTGCGCGTCGAAAGAGAGCTGCCGGATCGCCTCATACAGGCGACGCCGGCCCGCAGGGGTGAGATCTCTTTCCAGTCTGTCGGCGACCAGCAGAAAGCGCATCTCCGCCGGGCCGAGGAGGCGCTGAACTCCGCTTCCGACGCGTCGCTGACGTGCGCGAATGATGCCAGTATCGACGGCCTTGTTGAGCGCAGCCGCGGACCGGTTCAGCACGTAACCTGCTTCCGTGAGTGTCAGTACTTCGGCGGAAGACATGCGGAACTCCATCAATAATTCATCCCCAATATAGGGATGAATTAGGAGGTCGACAAGGCACGGCCTTAAAGAATTCCCCGGCGTGATACCGGCCCGTCTCTTGGATGCCTAGCCAGCGCTGGGGTTTAGGCTCCGTGCAACGTCTCCTTCGCCGCTATTGCGATCATCGCAGCGAAAATGTGGCTAGCCTGTCTCTGTCCGATCTGCAGCTTCTTCGTCATCGTCCTGGTCATCATCATGTGCTGGCAACGGATCGGGAAACTCGCCGGCCAACATTTTGGCCTTGCTGAGCAGGCCGGCCTCCTCGAGCATTTCCATATCGGGCAGGTCGCGCGGCGCGTCGAAGCTAAAATGTGACAGGAAGTCAAGTACCATGCCGCGGCGAGTCCCAGGTGGGGATTTAGGCTACCGGATCGAACGCGCAGCCGGCGCAATACTCGATAATCGCCAGTGGCTTCGAGGGCGGTCGCCATCTCTTCTGATGACGGGCGCTCAATCATCAGCCGCCAGTGTCGTCGTGGCCGACCCGAACCGCAGCAGTGAAGGCCGTCCCGCCTCGTGGAACCACCCACGGTCTTGGCAGAGACCTATCTCGCAGAACGAGCTTCCTGTAAAATGCCTCGTAGAGATCGAGAACGGAAGTATCGCCGTTGGCAAACTCCCCGTTCGTGCAGCGCTCCCAGAGGAACGACTTTACTTTCTGAATGATACTCTCGACCCGTTTGCCACTGGCCTCGTGCGTCGCCTTCTTGCTCCTCCTGTAAACGAACCGCAGGCTGTAAAGCAGCTCCATGAGCCGCTCCAGATTTCGGGAGTACTCGGCATCCTCCAAACTGGCGCCGAGCTTTCCAAGAAATTCGACATCAGCCTTATCGAGCGCCCATGCCGGCGCAGGGATAGGGTTAAAATCATCATCGATCTGAGGCTCTCCGGGGTGCTTACAGAACTCTTTCGCCAGCGGAGCCATGGTCGAGATCCCGCGCTCTTGCTTATCGACCACGAGAGACGAGCAGCCGGCGCCGAGAAGAACGGCTACGTTTCGAGCGTTCAGCGCCTCTCCTATTCTTACTGCGTCACAAATCATGACGGCGCATGGACCTCGAGTTGGATTGCGCAACACGGACATCTACGTAGCCGCCTAACCAATCCACTCGCAAGGCGCCGCCGCATGGTAGCGATCGAATTCGGCATGTGACGCTCGGTTCTGAGCGGGAGCGCCGCGGGGCTTTTGATTTTTGGGAAGCGCAAATTCTTTGACGAACGCGGGCCGACGAGGTCGTGAGGGGGGAATCGTCTCCCTTTCGGAGATCAGGAACCCGTAGGCGGCGATGCACAACGTGGCGTGGTGATGGAAGCCGCGCCAACCGCGCCCTTCATAATGCCCGAGGCCGACCTCCTGCTTGAGCTCTTGGTAGTCGCGTTCGATGCGCCATCTGAGCTTGGTCAAATCGACCAGGGCGCGGAAAGAGATGTTTTCCGGCAGCGTCGAGAACCAGTATTTCGTTGGCTCGGATTCGTCATCGGGCCATTCGATCAATAGCCATTCTTCGGCATGCGGCTCGCTCAGCCAGTAATCGCGATGAGCGGGACGGACCCGGAGCCGCGCAAAGCGCGAGGTCAAGAAGTCAGCGCTGCCTTCGCGCCATTTGACATTCCGCCAAGCTTGGTTCGGTAGACTGAGAGCAAGTTCCTTGACCGAGCAAGGCTTGTGTTTATCATCCCGCCGCATCAATTTCGTCGGCCGCCCATTCCCCGACCATTTCTTGGGCGGCAGTGGTCCCATGCCGGTCGGCCACGCGGATGTGCTCGGCAAGATGCCCGCAACATAGCGCAAACCCAACGCCGTCACTTCTTTGCGCAGCGTCGTATCCGCGCCATATCCGGCATCCATCAGTACCACGCCACGCTCAATGTCCGCTTCACAGGCCGATCGGATTTGCTCCAGCGCGATCTCAGGCTTGGTCTGGAAGACAACATCCTTGGGCACACCGGCCTTCTCTCGACGTTCCTCCTCCTCGGCCCAGCTCTGGGGCAAATACAAACGATAGGCGATCGGCAAGCTCGCGTGCTGATTGGCAATCGACAGTGAAACCGCCACCTGACAATTGTCTTGCTTGCCAAGTTGGCCACAATATTGACGCGCGACGCCGACCGAATGCCGCCCTTTCTTGGGAAAGCCAGTGTCATCGATGATCCAAGCTTCAATCGGGCCGTGCCGCTCAATCTTCGGCTGCACCATCTCCCGAACCTTGGCCAAGACCTTCTCGTCCGACCATCCGCCCGTACCCACGAAATGAAGCAGCGATTGATGCTGGGCTGCTGTGCGCTCCGGCGACGTGATCGCCGCCATCGGCTCTACGCTCTTGCGCTCACCAGGCAGCATCAGGCCAACACAGTAATCGCGCAGCGGCTTCGCCCGATCCGCATGTCCGATGACGCTCACCAAGCCGTCCACATAAGCCGCAAATCGCGCTTCACTTCCATCCTTGCTTCGGCTACCCATTTCAAAGCCCTCTCACCTGAGTCCTCTGGGTAGCTGATTCACCCTCAAATATGCCCGCGACTTTCTGACTCAGTAAGACTAGGCCGTGTGGACAGTTACCTTATCCAGAGCAGAGTGGCGGCAATGGCGACGACGGCGAAGTAGTTTCGCGC
>NZ_JBEGDB010000258.1:0-11641 GCF_043638955.1 Bradyrhizobium sp. 31Argb
CAACGCAAGCGTCTCCTCAATCGACGCTGCCTGCGTCCACGATCTTCGAATCATGGTTGCCCATGGATTCAGAATCCCACTAAAAAAACAACTGTAATGCTAGGGCGCGTGCTCACAACGTAAAGAGTTCACGCCCTAGCTCAATACGTCGCAGCCACCGGCCGCCGAAACCGAAGCGATAGTCTATGCCCGCTTTGATCACATCGAACTTTTGGTCGATGTCCAACTGCTTGGCTGCCGGCGGTCTCCAGACCGACCACCTATGCGTCGATCAAGGCTTGCGCGATGTCTGCAATCAGATCGGAGGGGTGCTCGATGCCAACAGACAACCGGATCGTGGAGTCGAGCACGCCTATCCTTTGACGGATGCCGGCCGGGACGCCCGAGTGGGTCATGGTTGCGGGATGGCTGGCAAGCGACTCGGTGCCGCCCAGGCTCACCGCCAGTTTGAGGATTTGCAGCGCATTCAGGAATTTGAAGGCAGCCGTCTGGCCGCCGACAATATCGAATGAAAACGTGGAGCCTGCTCCGCTGCATTGCCTCGCGAACAGACGGCCGGCCGGGGAATCTTCTGCGTGGTGGGCAAGATAATGGACTCGCTCCACTTTGGGATGATCGCGCAGATAATCCGCCACGAGGTGCGCATTTCTGTCGGCCTTCTCCATCCGCAGGCTCAGGGTTTCGAGCGACCGGCTGATCATCCAGCAGGAATGGGGATCCAGTTGGGTGCCGATCGCCCCTCGCAACGCCCTGATGTCCTTCATCAGGGCCTTTGAGCCGAGCGCAGCACCGGCAATCAGATCGGAATGGCCTCCGACATATTTGGTCAGCGAGTACAGGGAGAGATCAGCCCCATGCTCGATCGGCCGCTGAAACAGCGGTCCGAGCAACGTATTATCGCACGCGACGATCGGCGCGTGGCCCTGGACCTGGCCGATCAGTTCGGCGATACGGCGGATCATCGCGACATCGACTAGGCCATTGGTGGGATTTGCCGGGGTTTCGATGAAGATCATCGTAACTCGGCCGCGGCGCATGGCGTCCTCGGCCGCGTGCCTGACCGCGGCCTCGTCGAGACCATCGGCGAAGCCCACGGCGCCGATGGAGAGCTTTGCAAGCGTGTTTGCAAACAGTGTTTCCGTCCCGCCATAGAGCGGTTGCGAATGCAGGATCACATCGCCGGGACGTGCAAAGGCCAGGATCGTGGTCGAGATCGCCGCCATGCCGGACGAGAACAGCGCGCAATTCTCCGTACGCTCATAGACGGCGAGCCTGTCCTCCACGATCTCGCTGTTGGGATGATTGAACCGCGAGTAGACCAGGCCCGCGCCCATCCCTTCGGGCGGCTCGCGCCGGCCCGCAACGAAATCGAAGAAGTCCTTGCCATCCTCCGCGGTCTTGAAGACGAAGGTCGAGGTCAGGAAGACCGGGGGCTTGACGGCTCCCTCCGACAATTGCGGATCGTAGCCGTAATTCAGCATCAGCGTTTCCGGGTGAAGAGTGTGGTTGCCAATGCGGGTCTTCGACGGTTTCACCATGGCTCGCTCCTTTTGAGGGAACATCCTACCCGGCGCCTGTCTACGGCGGTATGAAGGTCTCCTCTGGCTATAACGCCAGAATGGCCAGATCGAGCCCGTCGATGCGGGCATAATTCGGCGGATGGCACAATCGGAGCCATCCGCCCTCGTCCTGATCGTCAGAACTCAGCGAGCCGTGAATCCGCCATCGATCGGAAGCGCAACGCCGGTCACGAACGACGCTTCATCCGATGCCAGCCAAAGGGCCGCATGCGCGACCTCCTCCGCTTTGCAGAGTCGTCCCATCGGGACGGACGCAAGCAGGCTCGCCTGATTGGCGGCGGCCTCGGCAGGGTCACCCGAACGCCCCGTGAAACCAGTCTTCATGGGCGTATCTGCAAGCCCGGGGCAAACGACGTTGACGCGCACATTGTCCGCGGCAAAACGTTGCGCCAACGACTTGGTCAACCCGACCACTGCGAACTTTGCCGCCGAATAGACCGGACTGAACATCGAGCCGACCAGGCCCGAGACGGATGCCGTGAAGATCAGCGATCCACCGCCCCGCTTGCGCATGTGGCCGATCACTTCGCCTGCCGCCAATGTAGCGGACGTAACGTTGAGCGCCATCGCGGTTTCATAGGCCGCCAGATCGAGATTCTCCACGCCGGCCGGGCCGGGAATTCCGGCATGCGCCCACATCACGTCGATGCCGCCCAGCAACGCCGCCGCATCGTTCACCGACCGCCGCGCCTCTTCCGGCCGCGACAGATCCGCCTGAACCGTTTCGATGGAGTGCCCAATGGCGCGCATATCCGCGGAGAGCTGTGCCAGCGCATCGCGGTTGATATCGACGGCGACGACATTGGCCCCTTCCCTCAGGAAGATCTCCACACCGGCACGTCCCATTCCGGATGCAGCAGCCGTTACCACCGCGAGCTTGTTCGCCAAACGCATGATCGTCTTCTCTTCTTGTTGGATTTAACGAGAGGTGCTGTGCTTGATTTCAGTTGGCATAGGCGTTCGGAAAACGCCCGGTCGTGCTGACCACCGTGGTGCGCGTTTCGAGATAGGAATCGAGCGCTTCGATACCGTTCTCCCGGCCCCAACCGCTGCCCTTGAAACCGCCATAGGGCGTCGACCAGCGAATGAAACGATAGGTGTTCACCCACACCATGCCGGCGCGAATCCGGCTGGAAACGCGATGGCCGCGTCCGATGTCCTGGGTCCAAAGGCCAGCCGTCAGTCCGTATGCCGTGTCGTTCGCGATTGCGATCGCCTGCTCTTCATCGTCGAACGGAATCAGCGCCGCCACGGGGCCAAAAATCTCCTCGCGGGCGATCCGCATCTCGTTGGAGACGTTGGCAAAGACGGTTGGCTGGACGAAGTAGCCGTCTCCGTGCACGCCGCCGCTCAGCCGACCTCCGCCGGTCACCAGTTCAGCGCCGTCGGCCCGTCCGATATCGATATAGGACAGCGTCTTGGCGAGTTGCTCCTCGTGCGCCTGGGGGCCCATATGCGTGGCTTCATCCAGCGGAGGACCGACCCGCACCTGGGCCGCACGGCGCGCAAACTCTGCGACGACCTGATCGTAGATCGGCCTCTGAACCAGCACCCGCGACCCGAGCGCACAGCTCTGTCCGCACAGCGTCCATGCTGAATTGGTGGCCGCGTTCAGTGCCTGTTCAAGATCGGCGTCGGCGAAAATGATATGGGGCGACTTGCCGCCAAGCTCGAAGGTAAAGCGCTTCATCGTGTCGGCACCGGCGCGCAGGATGACCTTCGCCGTTGCCCCCTCGCCGGTGAATGCGATCTTGTCGACGCCCGGATGGGTGACGAGCCGTTCACCGGCGCCGTCCTTCCCGTACCCGGGAACGATGTTGACCACTCCAGGCGGAAACCCGGCTTCGTCGAACAATTTTCCGAGTTCAAGCGAGGTGACCGGCGTCTGCTCTGCCGGCTTCAACACCACGGTGCAACCTGCCGCGAGTGCAGGACCGAGCTTCCATGCCGCAGCCATCAGCGGCACGTTCCATGGCGTAATCGCGCCGACCACTCCGACCGGCACGCGGGTGGTGAATGCGTGCACACTGTCGTCGAATGGAATGGTGCGGCCGGAATGTTTGTCCGCCAATGATGCCCACCAGTGATAGCCATACGTGTGACCACCAATATCGGCGCGGGACTCCCGCAGCGCGCGGCCGGAATCCGTTGTTTCCAGGACGGCAAGATCGGCGGCACGCTGCGCATAGAGGTCAGCGAACTTGCGCAGCAGCGCCGCGCGCTCGTGCCCTGGCATGCGCCCCCACGGACCGTTCAGTGCCGCCCGCGCCGCTGCGACGGCACGGTCGATATCACCGGGGCCACCGAAGGCGACGCGAGCCCAGGGGCGTCCCGTGGAAGGATCGATGCTTTCGAGAAAACCACCGTCTTCAGGCGCGACCCACGACCCGCCGATATAGAGGTGATCGTAGCAGGTGAGACGATCGGATTTCAGCACGGGATTGGTCCTCCACAGGTCAACGCAAAAATCTCAGAGCATTCCTGCCATGCGGCTCGCAGCAGGCAGACGCGGCTCTCTCTTGAATCTCCGGCTCGATCGCGCCGTAAACTCACTTCACAAGGGGGCAGCCGCCGTCCTTGAGCGGACGGAATGCCGCTTCGGCGGGAATGGTCGACACGATCCTGTAGTAGTCGTAGGGCTTCTTCGATTCGCCGGGCGTCTTGACCTGGACCAGCATCATGTCGTGAAGAACGCGACCGTCCTCACGCAGCGAAGTCTTTCCGAACAGAGGGTCGTCAAACGTGCCGAGCTCGCGCATCGCTTTCACGACAGCGGCGCCATCACGCGGCGATCCCACCTTTGCGACGGCGGTCAGATAGGCCAGCGTCGCGGAATACGCTCCAGCCTGGTTCATTGACGGATAGCGTCCGTTGTTCCGGGCCGCGAAGCGCTCGCCAAAGCTCCTCGTCTTGTCGTTCAGGTCCCAATAGAACGCCGTCGTCAGTTGGAGGCCTTGTGCCGTCTTCAGACCTAGCGAGTGAATGTCCGAGATGAACAGCAGCATGCCTGCGAGCTTCTGCCCGCCCTGAATGATGCCGAACTCGGAGGCCTGTTTGATCGCCTTGATCGTATCGCCACCGGCATTGGCGAGCGCGATGATCTCGGCGCGCGATGCCTGCGCCTGGAGGAGGAAGGACGCGAAGTCATTCGAATCGGTCGGGTGCTTGACACTGCCAACGACCTTGCCACCGTTCGCGTTGACGACGGCGCTCGCATCGCGCTCCAGGGAATGCCCAAGGGCAAAGTCGGCGGTGACGAAGAACCACGTCTTGCCGCCGGCCTTGGTGATGGCATCGGCGGTACCGTGCGACAGCGCCCAGGTGTCGTAGGTCCAGTGCACCGAATTCGGCGTGCAGGACTTGCCCGTCAGATCCGACGTGCCCGATGCGGTGAACAGCGCGACTTTGTTCTGCTCCTGAACGAGAGGTGCGATGGCCAGCGAGATCGCGCTCGTCGGCAGATCAACGACCGCATCGACATTCTCCGTGTCAAACCACTTGCGGGCGATGCCCCGCGCCACGTCCGGCTTGTTCAGCGCATCAGCGCTGACAACCTCGATCTTGAATTTGTCGGATCCCGGCAGCTTGTTGAAATCCTCGACCGCCATCCTGGTCGCTTCGGCGGCTCCCATCCCCCCAATGTCCGAGAAGATGCCGGACATGTCCGCGAGCACGCCGAGCTTGACGCTGGTCTGAGCCAAAGCGGCCGACGCGGTCACCATGCAAACCGACGCCACCGCCGATGAGAGCAAATTCCTGAATGCAGCCATGAAAGGTCCTCCCCCGTGGGCTTTCGCTGACGGTGGCAGCCCCACCCCTCAGCAAAATTCTTTATTGTGAATTTATAAGACACGTATATGAATCTCGAGTCAAGGCGTTTCGATCTGACCTCGGAGCCGAAGTCCCCAGGAGTTGCTGGCTCAAATTCCGGGACGAGCTTCCGGCTGAGCGGATGATGCTATGACCGTGGGGTCGCCAATCAGCGGCTGAGTGAGCGGGAGTTGTTGTTCGACGTCACGGAGCAACCAACCTTCGCGGAGAAGATGCGGGTTTCGTATGTTGGTCAGGCAGGCTGCTAACGTCCTAGAACTGCTGGAGTACTTTGCGCGCCGCAAACGACCGGCGACGCTGGCCGAAATCTCTGATGATCTGGGCTGGCCGCGTTCCAGCACCTTCAATCTTGTCGGCACGATTGTCGAAAAGGGATGGCTCTACGAGACGCGGGCGCGAAGCGGTTACTATCCAAGCCCGCGCTGGCTGACGCTGGCGCGCACCGTTGCGGACGCGGCGCCGCTTCCAGAGGTCGCTTATGCACTCGTGGCGGAAATTGCCAAGGAAACCGGAGAGACCACGGCGATCGCGGCCTTGGCGGGCACCTCTGCGATCTTCCTGCATGTCGAGGAATCCGGGCAATCGGTCCGCTACTTCGCTCAAGTCGGCGACCGGGTGCCCGTGTATGCAAGTTCGGTAGGAAGAGCCATCCTGGCGCAGCATTCTCCCGAAGAACGGCGCGCAATCTATCGCAAGATCAAGTTCGAGCAGTTTTCCGAAACCACTCCCATGAATGCCGAAGCAGTGGAGGCTGAACTCGAGATCGCCGCCAAGCGCGGCTATCACCAGAGTTCGTCGGAGTACATCCCGGATCTGGCAGGTGTCGCGCTTTCTCTTCCACTCAGTTCACGGCAGCTCTCGATCGTCGTTGCCGGACCGACATCTCGATGCCTGGAGCGAAGACCACTGACAGCGGCAACGATGCAGAGCGCACTGCGCCGCTTTGCGTCCGAGTTGGAATGCAATTGAGCGTTACGGAAGCGGCACCTCCGCGTTCAAGAGCGATTCGTGCCGCCGCACCAACTGCGGTGACCAGTTAGATGCCGCAACGGATGGCATACAGGTGATGGTATCGATGTTTTCTTGAAGGATCGATCGTCGTTGCGGCAAACGCTGCCGTCTGCTCAGAACGGAGACAAGGTGCGCGCTACTTGCCCTTGCGGCGTGAGGCGCTCCTCGGCGCTTCGGTCGGCTTCGTGGTCGAGGCCGCGGCGCCAAACCGTTTGCGGTTGAACGGCACGGCGCCGGCTCCCGCGACCACCTCGACGTCTTCGAGATGCAACGGCTGGCCGCCGGCTGTCCGCAATTCTGGATATTCGATTGGACGTCCGACGTGTCGGTCACGAAAAACCACTTGCGGGCCCTCCGGCTCCGCCAGCCAGTTGTCACCCCATTTCTTCAACGCAAGATAGGCCGGGAAAAAGTCGCGCCCTTTTTCGGTCAGAACATATTCGTATCGGCCGGCGTGCTCGGGCAGCGGCACACGAGCCATGACGCCTGCCTCGACAAGTCTCTTCAACCGATTGCTCAGGATATTGGGTGCCACGCCGACGTAGTACTCGAATTCGTCGAACCGCTTCACACCATAATAGGCCTCTCGCAAGATCAGGATCGTCCAGCGGTCGCCGACGATTTCCATGGCTCGCGCCATGGAACATTCCTTGTTTGCGAGACGGCTTTGCTTGACGCCGGACATGGCTCTTTTCAGCTCCGAACTCGACCCCCGTACCATATTGGGCCGAGTTCGCGTATGTCCAGTCTCAGTGTACCTTGGCTTGTTTCTCGGTGGATCAGGCCGCCTGACCTGGCTCGGTCTGCGGTTTGATGGCGATCTCAGGCTCTTGTGCGCGCCGATGTGTCACCAGTGCGCCGGCTTCGCTCAAGCGCTTCAGTTCAGCTTCACTGACGCCGAGTTCGCTGAACACCGCAACGTTATGCTCACCCTGAAAGGCCGGCGTCCCGATCGGCGTCAACTCTGCCTCCGAGAAGCGCCAGGGACGTCCGGGCAGGTGATACTGACCACCGCTGCGGTCGGATACGTACTGCACGGCACCCCAATATTCGCTCCATTCCGATGCCGTGAGTTCCTTGATCGAGCGGATCTCGCCCATCGCGATCTTGGCTTCATCGAACTGGGCGTCCAACGTCGCCATGTCCGGGAAGGTCAGTATCCACGACTGGATGATCTGGTGGAGCGCACCGAAATTCAGCCGGCGCGCGACTGCATTGCAGAACCGCGGATCGTCGATGAGGTCCGCTCGGCGCATCGCACGCAACCACGACGGAAAGGTCCGGCTGCCGACAATGCTGGTCGCGACCGTGAAGTGCTCGCCTTGCGGCCCGGTAAAGAACGAGCAGTCGGTGGCGCCAAGCACGGCGGGTTCGGCTCCGATATCGTCATCGGCGAGATCGACATGCGCGCGTTCGTTGACCGCAAGCAGCGTCGCGGCCATCGCGACATCGATGTACTGGCCGCGCCCGGACTTCTGGCGGCTGTTGAGCGCTGCCAGGATGGCGATCACTGCCTGCAATCCAGCATAGACATCCGCGTGCGACAGGCTGTCGGTGCGCGGTTCCGTCAGCGCGCTGCCATAATGACGAACGCTGTTTTCGGTGAAACCCGCCTCGGCCTGCACCGTCGGCGCGTATGCCATCCGACTTCGCCACGGTCCTCCCTGGCCATAGCCGGTGATCGAGGCATAGATCAATCGTGGATTTCGCTTTGAGAGAGTCTCATAGTCGAGACCGAAGAAACCCAGCGTGCCCGCACGGAAATTCTCGACGACGACATCGGCCGTGTCGCAGAGTTTCAGCGCCAGTTCATAGGCGCCGGGCACATTGAGATTGATGCTGACATTGCGCTTGCCGGCATTCTGCTGTGCGTAGTAGCCCGACATGCCATCGGTCGACGGAAATGCGAAGCGCGAGACATCAGGGCTTGGCGGCTCGATCTTGATGACCTCGGCGCCAAGATCCTGCAACGTCCGTGCGCATAACGGGCCGGCGAGCACACGGGAAAAATCGACAACACGGATTCCGCTCAAGGGGCCGCTCATGTCAGCGCCCCGCGAATTTTGCGAGACCCGGGCCATTCTTGCGGAATGACGCGAGACCGGTCTTCAGATCTTCCGAGGCCCAAATCGGCGCCTGCACCCTTGCCATCGCCTCATCGGCGGCAGCGACGCCTTCATTGACCGCGATATAGGTGAGCTGCTTCGTCGCCGCATGCGCCACGGTCGGGCCCTGCGCAAATTCTT
Source organism: Bradyrhizobium sp. 31Argb (assembly GCF_043638955.1). Taxonomy (NCBI): domain Bacteria; kingdom Pseudomonadati; phylum Pseudomonadota; class Alphaproteobacteria; order Hyphomicrobiales; family Nitrobacteraceae; genus Bradyrhizobium; species Bradyrhizobium sp. 31Argb. The sequence goes on from NZ_JBEGDB010000258.1 coordinate 8,669, forward strand.
CCGCAAGCGTCATCGTGGTCTGTTCCAGCGACTCTTCCGGCACGGTGAGATTGATCAGGCCCCATTTCTCCAGCGTCGGCGCGTCGTAGCGTCGGGCCAGCATCGACATCTCCTTGGCGCGCTGAGCACCGATGCGCTGTACCTGGCGCTGGATTCCGCCGAGCAGAGGATGAAGCCCAAGCGTGGCCTCGACCGATCCAATCTTTGCCGAGGAAGCGGCGATAATATAGTCGCAGGAAAGCGCAAGCTCGAGTCCGCCACCAAGGCAGACGCCGTGAACGCTGGCGATCAGCGGAATAGGCAACAACTCCATGAAACGCAGGAACTCGACGCCGTTCAGCCGCCTGTTTTCGCTGGCCTGATCAGCCGCACCCGCGGCGACCCGCTTATCGAAGATATCCAGATCCGCGCCGGCAGAGAAATGGCGTAGTCCGCTGCGGATCACAATGGCGCGGCTGCCAGCTTTCTGAGCCGCCTCTACCTGCTCCACAAGCGCATTGATGAGCTTTGGGCCGAGCAGGTTGTACGGCCGATAAACCATGGTCAATACGGAGATATTGCCGCGCTCTTCGCGCGTCACGAGCACGTCCTCGGACAAACTTGCCTCCTGTGTGTCGGCGCTGCTTTCGAAACGGCCGCATTCTCGTTTCGCAGGACACTACATCATGACTTGCATTTTGCAAGTAACGAGTCGTTGTCCGAATGACAGGGCGTCCCCACCTCCGCTTGCGGCGTGACTGCGCGCAATTAAGTTCTCTTGTGGCCGCACGGCTGGACGCGGATCGCGCCGAGGTACCAGCGGTTGAGCGATTAGGATATTGCGGAGGCCCGCCGAATCTCGCAGGACCGAAGCCGCGAGGCCCGCATGAAATACGCAGAAGATCGCCCCTATGCCGACCCGGAGAAAGCCGCTCGCCGGCTCATGGAACTGGCCCAGGCTGTTGAGCCCGTTCAGGACGGCCGCATCCATATCGAGAAAATCAATTACCCGATGCTCTCCCAGGACAGGGCCAAGCCGGCCGAATACAGCGCGGGCCCCAAATTCGCGATCGAGCGGGGCTGGCTCCGGCTGCATGAGAGCGGCACCTACGTGAAGATCACGCCGGAGGCGGGCGGTGTACCGGTCGTTGACATTCAACGAACGTAGTTTTCGCAATCTTTCGAACCGGCCCCGGAGACTCGCGTGACCCTTGGGCCGGAGGTAGGTATTTAGCCGATGAAGAGACTTCTGATCGTAGCCGTTGTAGCCTTTTTGCCGACGACGTCGGCCATCGCATCCTTTCAAGAGCAAGAGAAATGCCTTGAAGGATGCATTAGTAGTTGGAATATGTGCGTTATGGAGTGCGGCGGAGACAGCAAGGGACACGGATCACCAAGCGCGCACAATAGGATCGAAGCTTGTGTGGCCTCGAGGCGTTGCCGCCCAAACTACGATGCTTGCGTTGCGAACTGTTCGCGAAAGCGCAACTAGGAGACGGTCCCTCCACCCCGCAAACCGCGGCCATTCTCATTATTTCCATGATCGCGTTGCGGCTCGGGGTCTCGTCACATCGCCTATCGAAGGCCGGCTGCGTGCATCGATGGGCGTGCGTCGCTCAGGGACGGACGCGGATGATCGTCTTCCCCTTTCGTCGCTCGGTCGGGTTCAAGGCGGCGACGGCATCGTCGAGGGTCGAGACGTTGCCGATGTTCGTCCGCAGTCGTCCGTCCCGCACCCGCAGGACGATTTCACTCAGTTGGGCACGATCGGACTCGACGACGAAGTCGACCGCGAGGCCGTCGGCGGGCCGTGCCTCGGCCGGCCCGACGATGGACACCAGCGTTCCTCCGGCTCGAATCAGGCCTGCGGACCGCTTCCCGATGTCGCCGCCGATGACATCGAACACCAGATCGACTCCGCCGACGTCTTCCAGGACGTCGTTGTCGAGGTCGACGAACTCTTTCGCGTCGAAGTCGAGCACCGTCTGACGGTCGGCGGCGCGTCCGGTGCCGATGACGTAGGCGCCGGCCTCTCGTGCAAGTTGCGTCACCATCGACCCGACTGCGCCGGCCGCACCGTGCACGAGGATGCTCTGCCCCGCCTGAAGGCGGCCGTGGTCGAACAGTCCCTGCCACGCAGTTAGGCCCGAGATCGGCAGGCTCGCGCCTACCGCGAAGTCGACGTCGCCCGGCAGCGGCGCGAGGTTGCGTGCCTCGATCGCCACATACTCGGCCAGCGTGCCGTCGCGATACCAGTCCGCGAGGCCGAACACCCGCTGTCCCACCGACAGCCCCCTCGTACCATATCCGAGAGCGGTGACCACTCCGGCCAGCTCGTGCCCAGGGATGGATGGTGTTCGGTCACGATCGGCGCGATCGGTCCAGGTCGAGGGCCACGCGAGCTCAGTCGGGACGAATCCCGACGCATGAACCTGAACGACGACGTCGTTTATCGCTGCCTGCGGCTCGGGCCGCTCCACCAGCTTCATCCCAGCGGGTCCCGCAGCCTGGTCCGTTACGACGATTGCCTTCATGGGAATTATCTCCTCGGTCATTTGTCTCTTTGGTGGAAATGTTGCGGGGAGCGTGGACGCGCCGGCTATCGGCAAAATGCCAGCCGTTGTCGAAGTCCTGTCTCCGTGTCTGCGATCTGCGCTGTCTGCATTGACCGGGGCTCCCACTAAGCCTGATGGATCGGGATCGCTCCGGTCGCCAGTGTTAGCGAATAGATGCGTTGCGCCTGCTCATAAAACAGTACCAAGATTAGTGTTTTTGGCTGCACCACTGCGCGATGGCTGCCCTCCCCATCCAACTCAATCGTGCCAGAAGGGCTCCGGCGGCTGCCCAGATTTCGGGGCCAAAACGGACCTCGCACAACGGAGACAGCGCCTTCGCATTTCCCGCCCCAGATAGCTGCTGTCGCGCGGCGATCAGGATGGAAGAGCGCGTCAATCAAGGTGAGAGAGTTTCGCCGGGCTCGTGACGCAGGGAGGG